>JAUPLV010000159.1 GCA_030836725.1 Pseudomonadota bacterium
AAGCGGTGTGCGCGGCTGATCGCCTGATTGATCCGGTCGGCGAGCAGGTTGCGGTTGGGCAGGCCGGTGAGCGCGTCGTGCTGCGCCTGGTATTCGAGCTGGGCCTGGTACTGTTTGCGGTCTTCGATATCGTAGCAGGCGCCGAGGTAGCCGGCGAAAACGCCGTCCAGATCGGTAAACGGCGCGCCGTGATCGAGCAGCCAGTGGTAGCTGCCGTCGCGGTGGCGCAGTCGGTATTCCATGGTGAACGGCTCGCGCCGGTTAAAGGCAGAATGATAAGTGCTCAGGCAGAGTTCGAGATCTTCGGGGTGGATGCCCTCCGCCCAGCCGTCGCCCAGTTCCTGCTCCAGGGTGCGGCCGGTGAAATCCAGCCAGGCGCGGTTGAAGTAATCGCATTTGCCGTCAATGCCGGCACGCCAGATCGGGTTGGGGAAATCCTGCATCAGCTTGAGGTGGAAATCGCGCGAGACGCGCAGGCGCTGCTCCAGCATCTTGAAATGCGTGGTGTCGCGCATGATGCTGGAATAGTAATCTACCGCGCCATCCTCTCCCTTGTGGGCGATGGTCACTTGCGATACCGGAATCTCTACACCGGTGCGCGAGCGCAGTACGCTCTCTCCGGCCCATGACCCTTCCCGTGCTGCGGTGGGAAGGGCGGTGCGGGTGATGAGGTCAGCCATCTCGGGCGAGTAGTAATCGGCGATGGTATGTTTGCCAAGGTCTTCATCCTCGGCAAGCCCTAATATCTTGCGTCCGGCACGATTAAGATAAAGACAGTGCCCTTCCGAAGAAGCAGTGCCAACGAAGTCGGTAGTGGCTTCGAGAATGGCTGCCAGCATGGCGTTCTCCCGCGCGCGGCTGTCGAGTTCTTCGATCAGTTCGGCGGTCTGTGCGGCGGTGGTGTTGAAGGTCAGCACCAGTTCGCCGATTTCGTCGCTGGAATGAAAATCCAGGCGCGCGGCCCGCTCGCCTGCGGCGAAGCGCCGGGCGAAATCGGCCAGCTTGAGGATAGGCACGGTGATTCGCGAGCGGACGTAGAAAAAAATCCAGAGCATCAGCAGAACTTCCACCGCCTGCACTGAGTAAATGATGAAATCCGTCCGCCGGTGGGCGGTTCGCGCGGCATTTTCGAGGGCATTCACCAGACGATCGGCTTCCCGCAACAGCAATACCGACCAGGCGGCCACCTCGCCTTGGGCGACGCGCCGCGTTTCATGGCCGGCCCCCGCCAGTACCCGCTCCAGCGCGGCATGCTGGAAAGAGCGGATTTTTCCGATCCGCTCCAGGCGGCTTTGTAAATTGTCCCCGGTGTCGTGCATCAACAGGGGGAGTTGCTTGATCTCATGCGCCACTCTGGCGTAACGCAGTTCGAATTCAGCCTCCCCGTCGCGCGCCAATTGTCCGACATCTGCGTCCGGCTCCAGTACGAAGTTGGCCGAACGCAACGCGATCTGCTGGGAGAGGTAGCGCAGTCGTCCGCTCTGGTTGACGATGCCGGAAACATTCGCGATGCCGTCGTGAAGCCGCTCGGATAAAAACAGGTTGCCGGTGGCCAGCGCCGCCAGCAACAGGACAACCGCGCCCAGCTTGAGGCTCACCGACAGGCGGCGGGGTGTGGCGAAGGATTCGGGTGATAGGGTCATGATTTTATTATCGTTGTTTTTCATCAGCTAGCAAGGTTTGGTTTCCGCGTGGGCACAGAAGCGTGCCCACCCTACAAAACTGTATCAGCCTGGCGTCGGCAGCGCCGTCCTCGGCCAGCAGGCCCTCTCCCCCAGCCCCTCTCCCGCAAGCGGGAGAGGGGGGCTTGGCTCCCCTCTCCCATTCATGGGAGAGGGGCTGGGGGAGAGGGTTCTGTCAGGCTGAAGCCTGACCTACAACCGCGTTTTAATCCGGCGCCACCTTGTTCCCCGCGAAAGAATCCGCCGTGGCTCGCCGCTCCTGTACGCCGTTCCGGTATGCCAGTCTTGCCTGGTAATGCCGGAACGAATCGCGCAGGGTTTCCAGCAATACCGCATTCTCCCAGGGTTTTTCCAGAAACTTGTAAACCTCGCCGCGATTCACTGCCTCGGTCACTGCCTTGAGGTCGGCGTAGCCGGACAGGATGATCCGTATCGTATCCGGATGTATTTCCCGCGCCCTGGCGAGAAATTCCGTGCCGCTCATGCGCGGCATGCGCTGGTCGGACATCACCACCGCCACATCGTGATTGGCCAGCAGTTCCAGCCCTTCCTGCGCGCTGGTGGCGGTCAGGATAGGGTAGCCCTCGCGCCGCAACAGGCGCTCCAGGGAGGAAAGGATGGCGGGCTCGTCGTCCACCAGCAGCAGGTAAGGCAGGTTGCCGGCAGCGGGCAAATCCAGCTTGCGTCGCTCAAGCAGCAGTAGCTCGAATTCGGCGGCGGGGAGCGGCTTGCTGAAATAATAGCCTTGCATCTCGTCGCAGCCGCGCGCGCGCAGGAAGTTCAGTTGCGCTTCGGTTTCCACGCCCTCGGCGATTACCGACAGTCCCAAACCGTGCCCCAGCGCGATGATGGCCACGGCGATGGCGGCGCTGTCGGGGTCCTGCACGATGTCGCGCACGAAGGACTGGTCGATTTTCAGCCGGTCGAGGGCAAAGCGCTTGAGATAGCTCAGGCTTGAATAGCCGGTGCCGAAATCGTCGATGGACAGGGTGACCCCCAGCCCATTCAGCGCTTCCGTTACCCCGACAAAGGCATCGGCATCGCCCATTGCCGCGCTCTCGGTCAGTTCAAGCTCCAGGTAGCCGGGGTCGAGCCGGGTGTCCTGCAATATTTGCGTGGTCAACGCCACCATGTCCTGCGCCTCGAACTGCCGCGCCGACAGATTTACCGCCACCGTCACGGCGGGCAGCCCCGCCGCCTGCCACGCCCGATTTTGCGCACAGGCGGTGCGCTGCACCCATTCGCCGATGGGTACGATCAAGCCGGTGGCCTCGGCCAGCGGGATGAATTCAGCGGGAGAAACCAGCCCGCGCACTGGATGCTGCCAGCGCACCAGCGCTTCCATGCCGATGATCTCGCCGCTGCGCAAGCTCATTTGCGGCTGGTAGCAGAGCCGTAGCTCGCCGCGCTCGATGGCGCGGCGCAGGTCATTTTCCAGATTGAGCAGGTCCAGCGAGCGGGCGTTCATCTCGGCGGCGTAAAACTCGAAGCTGTTGCCCGCCGCAGCCTTGGCGCGATGCATCGCAACGGTGGCGTTTTTCAACAGGGTTTCGCCGTTCTCGCCGTCCTGGGGGGACAGGGCGATACCGATGCTGGCGGACAGGAATACTTCCTGCTCATCGATCAGGAACGGTGGCTCCAGCGTTTTCAGAATCAGCTGGGCGAGGGAAACGGCATCCCCCGTTTCCGCGCCCTCCGCCAGCAGGACGAACTCGTCCCCGCTGGTATGCGCAAGGGTATCGAACCTTTCGCTCACGGCGCTCAGCCTGGCTGAAACTTCACGCAACAGCTTGTCGCCCATGCTGTGCCCCATGCTGCCATTGATTTCCTTGAAGCGGTTGAGATCGAACACCAGAAGCGCCAGGTCTTTTTCACCCTGGCGGCAGCGTGTGATCGCCTGGGCAAGGCGATCCGTCAACAGGTTGCGGTTGGGCAGGCCGGTCAGTTCGTCGTAGTTGGCCTGGCGCTCGAGTTGCGCCTGATAGCGCTTGCGCTCGGTGATGTCCTTGATCACGCCGTCGTAGGACAGGAGTTTCCCGGCGGTATTCCTGAACAGGATGATGGTGTCGCTTACCCAGCAAATATCGCCGTTTTTCCGGGTGATGCGATGCTCGATGGACGAGACATCATTCCCCGCCATTATCATCTGCACCCGGCTCATGACCAGTTCGCGGTCCTCCGGCACGACCATCTGAATCCACAGGTCTTGGTTGGCGGCGAATTCTTCCGCCGTGTATCCGGTTACCGCCGCGCAGGCCGGGCCTTGTATCGTCTCTGCCGGGTGACCGTTTTCGATGCGCACCGTGTACAGATAATCCGTGAGCCCCTCGGTGATGCGCCGGTAGCGTGTTTCGCTTTCCCGCAACTCGGCGGTGCGCGCTTCGACCTGTTCTTCCAGAATACGGTTGTGGCTGGCGAGGAAATCGCCGTACTCCTTGATCCTGAGCAGGTTTTTCACCCGCACCGACAGTTCCGCGCGATCCACCGGCTTGGTCAGGAACTCTTCCGCCCCCGCTTCCAGCCCCTTCAGGCGCGAGGTGCGGTCGTCCAGCGCGGTGATGACGATGATCGGGATGGCGCTGCTGCGGGAGTCCGCCTTGAGCCGGCGCGCCACCTCGAAACCGTCGATGCCGGGCATCATCACGTCGAGCAGGATCAGGTCAGGCAGTTGTTGCGCTACCGAGTCCAGCGCTTCCTCCCCGCTGGCGGCGCTCCGCACCGCGTGGCCTTCGGCGGCGAGCAGCGCTTCCAGTAGCCTGAGGTTCTGCCTGTCGTCGTCCACGATCAGGATAAGGGTTT
>JAUPLV010000058.1 GCA_030836725.1 Pseudomonadota bacterium
GCGGTGGGTATGGCACATCGGTTCCTGCGAGGGCTTGCGATCCTGCTGCTGTCGTTCGGCGTCGCCCATGCGCAGCCGCCCGCAGGAAAATTCACCGACGCCCAGTGCATCGCCTGCCACGGCGCGGAGAGCGCGGAAGTGCACGGCTGGCGCCTCTCCAAGCACGGCGTACTGGTGCGGATCAGTACGCCCGGCCGCGCGCCGGGCTGCGTCGGCTGCCACACTCCGAACGCACATCAGGCCGCCGATGCAGCGCGCATGGACCAGACCTGCGGCCGCTGTCACTCGCCGCGCTACATCGCGACCCTGCGCGCCAACGGCGAGCGCATGATCGAGGTCGGCAACATGAAGCAGCGCGAGGCGCTGCAACTCCTGACCCGCGCCCGCGCCGAATTCCCAGCCGCGGCCTTGCGCGACATGGAGACCCATTACCGGCATCTGCTGCAACACCTGCGCAACCTGCGCCTCGGCGTTGCCCACCAGTCGCCCGACTACCAGTGGTGGCACGGCCATCCGGCGCTCGACGGCGACCTGCTGCGCCTCAAGGGCGCGTATGACGCACTGGTTCGCGGGCGCGCGGCGAAATCAAGGTAACGAATTGAACAGCACGAACGAGGTTTGAACATGCATGAACTGGTCAAGGACTATTACGGCAACCAACTGAAGGGCACCGCCGACCTGCGTACCTCCGCCTGCTGCGACGCCAGCCAGATGCCGGGCTGGATGAAGCCGCTGCTGGATCGCATTCACCCCGAGGTGACGGCGCGTTACTACGGCTGCGGCCTGGTCTGCCCGACCCGGCTCGACGGCCTGAAGGTGCTCGACCTGGGCTGCGGCTCCGGGCGCGACGTCTATGCCCTGGCGCAACTGGTCGGCGAGCACGGCCAGGTGGTCGGCGTCGACATGACCGAGGAGCAGCTGGCCGTCGCCGAAGCCCATCGCGAACACCATCGGCAGGCCTTCGGTTTCACCCGCGACAACGTTGAATTCCGGCTCGGCTACATCGAGCAGCTGGACCAGCTGGGGTTCGAGGACGCCAGTTTCGACGTGGTGGTGTCCAACTGCGTGGTCAACCTTTCACCGGACAAGGAAGCCGTGCTGCGCCAGGTGCACCGCCTGCTCAAGCCCGGCGGCGAACTGTATTTCTCCGACATCTACGCCGATCGCCGCGTGCCGTCCGAGCTACGCAACGATCCGGTGCTGTACGGCGAATGCCTGGGCGGCGCGCTGTACTGGAACGACTTCCAGCATCTGGCCCGCCGCTGCGGCTTTGCCGACCCGCGTCTGGTGGAGGACCGTCCCATCGCCCTCACCGATCCCGCGATGGCTACGCGGGTGGGCAACCTGCGCTTCTTCTCGGCGACCTATCGCCTGTTCAAGCTCGACGGCCTGGAGCCCGATTGCGAGGACTACGGCCAGGCCGTCGTCTACCGCGGCGGCATCCCCGGCCAGGAAGCGCGCTTCGTCCTCGACAGGCATCACGCCATCGAAGCCGGCCGCGTCTTCCCGGTGTGCGGCAACACCTGGCGCATGCTGCACGACACGCGCTTCGCGCCGCATTTCGATTTCATCGGCGACTTCTCGCGCCATTACGGCATCTTCCCCGGCTGCGGCGGCGGGCTGCCGTTCGGAGATGGGGGCGCGACGTCGGCGTGCTGCTGAGCCAGGATCGGCGGCTGAAATCGCGGGCAAGCCCGCTCCTACAGGGGCGATGGTGATGTTTTTGTGGGAGCGGGTTTACCCGCGAAACGCACCGCCGCACACCACCGTCCTATCGCCAGCAAACTGGCTCTTGCGACGGATCGCCTACCCCACCAGTTGGATCGGCTCAGGCGCTTCGCCCTGGGGCAGGACCCGACCGATGCGGACGGCGTGCGGGTAGCCCAGGGCATGCAGGGCGGTGATACAGGCCCCGGCCCGGTCCTCCGGCACGCCGGCGAGCAGACCGCCGGCGGTCTGGGGATCGAACAGCAGCGGATAGTTCGGATGCGTCAGGGCCGCTTCCTGGTTGCGCAGGGCGCGGCGCAGGCGCACGTTGGCGGGCTGCAGCGAACTCAGTATTCCCGCCGCTGCAGTTTCGCGCGCACCGGCCAGCACCGGCAGGGCTTCCAGTTCGAGTTCGGCATCGACGCCTGAGGGCCGCGTCATTTCGACCAGATGGCCGAGCAGTCCGAAGCCGGTGAGGTCGGTGCAGGCGCGTGCGCCATGGGCGATCAGGCAGCCGACGGCGGCGCGGTTGGAAACCTGCATGGATTCCAGCGCCGCGTCGATCCAGCGACCCTTGGCGGCGAGGCGCGCATGCGCGGCGAACAGCGTGCCGGTGCCGATGGGCTTGGTGAGGATCAGGGCATCGCCGGGGCGCAGCCCGCCCTTGGTCATCACCGCGGCCAGCGCCTCGTCGATGAGGCCGTTGACGGCGAAGCCCAGCGCCAACTCGCGGCCTTCGCCGGTGTGCCCGCCCACCAGCGCGCAGCCGGCTTCGTTGAGCACCGACACTGCCCCCGTCATCATCTGGAACAGGGTGTCCTCGACCTTGCTTTCCAGCCCCGGTGGCACTGTAACGATGGCGGTGGCGGACTGGGCTTCGGCGCCCATGGCGAAGACGTCGCCCAGCGCATGGTTGGCCGCGATGCGCCCGAATAGCCACGGGTCGTCGATGAAGGCACGGAAGAAATCCACTGTCTGCACCACCGCCTTACCGTGCGGCACGCGCAGCACGGCCGCGTCGTCCGGCGCGTGCAGGCCGACCAGCACGTCGTCGCGCTCGATCGGCTCGATCCGGGCGAGCGCACGTGACAGCACCGTCGCGCCCACCTTGGCGCCGCAGCCGCCACAGCGCATGGCGAGGGCGGAGATCGCCTGGGTCTGCTCGGCCGCTTCCAGCGGGATCGCTTCGCCTGCCGGCTTCGCCCCGCGTGACTGCATCGCGGGCAGCTCGCTGAAGCGCTGCATGAAGCGGCGGTCGATCCTGTCCTTCCAGCGCCACACCCAGTCGCCGCGGGCGTAAAAGGCGCCGCGCGAGGCGATGGCATGGCGGTCGCCCGTGCTGATGAGCGCCAGCCAGCGCCGCTGCGGCCGATAAGGTTTCAACGGCTGTCCCAGCAGCGCACGGCGAATATTTTCGGTGAGCGGCGGACCCATGCGGACGGCAAACACGCCCGCCTTTTCCAGGGGGCGTTCGATCATCGAGGCGCAGTCGCCGGCGGCGAAGATGAGCGGGTCGCTCTCGGTCTGCAGGGTGTCGCGCACGCGGATGAAGCCCGCTTCGTCCAGCGCCAGCCCGGTGCCGGCCAGCCACGCCGCGCCGCCGGCTTGGGTCACCCAGACGATCTCGTCGGCCTGGAGCGTTTCGCCGCGCCGGGTTTCCAGGGTATTGGCGGCGACGCGGACGACCTCCGCATCACGGTGCAGGGTAACGCCGCGCTGCTCCAGCACGCGCTCGAAGGCGCGGCGTACCGCGCCGTTGTGGGTCGGCAGGATGACCGATCCGGCGGTGAGCAGATGCACGCACAGCGCGTCGGGATCGCGCCCCGCTGCCTGCAGCTCGCGACGCAGCCGATGTTGCATGGCCAGCGCCAGTTCGACGCCACCGGCGCCGCCCCCCACCACGGCGAGCGTGATCACCCCCGCCTGTCCGCGCACCCGTTGCAGCAGGGCGAGCCACCGTTCATTGAACTGACGAATCGGCTTGACCGGCACGGTATGCGCGTCGGCGCCCGGCACCTGGCCGAGGCGAGGCGTCGAGCCGATGTTGATGGAGAGCACGTCGTAGGCGACCGGCGGCCGCTCGCGACAGAGCACCCGCCGCGCCGCGCGGTCGATGCCCACCACAGCATCGCGGTAATAGCGGGCGCCGGCGAATTCGGCCAGGCGGCGCACGTCGATGTGCACCGCCTCGCAGTCGTAGTGCCCGGCAATGTAGCCGGGCAGCATGCCGGAATAAGGGGTGTCGGTATCGCTGCAGATCAGGGTCAGGCGCACCCCGTGCAGCGGCTTCATGGCCCACATGCGCAGCACGCCGACATGACTGTGTCCACCGCCGATGAGCACCACGTCACGCAGGACTGGGGTTTCCTCGCCTTGCATTCAATCTCCTGTTCTTCGACTGGCCGGCGCGAGGCCTTGGGCCGCCCCCACGCCGGGACGCGCTTGCGGCATACTGGGCATCCCTTCGTGACCCGGGTTCTTCTCATGGATGCCACCCCTGCCGATGCCGCCCGCCTGGGTGGGCGCGACGTTCTCGCTTCCGCCCTGCAGGCGAGCCGCGCCCGCACCCTGGGCCTGCTCGACGCCTATGTCGCCGCATTGGGCGACCAACTGCAGGTACCGCACGCCGCGCAGTTCAATCCGCCGCGCTGGGAAGCGGGCCATATCGGCTGGTTCCAGGACTACTGGATTGCGCGCAATCGCCAGCGCGACCGCGGCGTCGCCTGCGACCCCGACCACCTCCGTGCGGCCGGCCGGCTGGCCGAGGCGGACGCCTGGTACAACTCCAGCACGGTCGAACACGCCCGCCGCTGGCAGCTGCCGCTGCCCGGACTCACCGCCACCCGCGCCTACCTGGACGCCAGCCTGGATGAGACCCTGAGCCTGCTCGCCGCCACGCCGGAAAACGACGAAGCACTGTATTTCTTCCGTCTGGTCCTGTTTCACGAGGACATGCACACCGAAGCGGCCGTATACATGGCGCAGGCGCTCGACATTCCGCTGCCGCCAGCGCTCTCCGGCGTCGCCCCGCACTTGCCCGGGAACGCCGCGTTGGCGCTGCCCGCGCAGACCTGGATGCTGGGCCACAGCGGCGCCGGCTTCGCCTTCGACAACGAGCTTGCCGCCCATCCGGTCGAGGTGGCGGCGTTCGAGATCGACAGCCAGGTGGTGAACTGGAGGCGCTATCTGCCGTATCTCGACGCCACCGGCGCCGCGCCGCCGCGTTATCTGCGCCGCGCGAGCGGCAACTGGCAGGCGAAGCGCTTCGGAAGCTGGCAGGAGCTGGATCCGGACGCACCCGCCACCCATCTCACCTGGGACGAGGCAGACGGCTGGTGCCGCTGGGCCGGACGCCGGCTGCCCACGGAAATTGAATGGGAGATCTCCGCCACAAGCCATCCCGACTTTTGCTGGGGCGCGGTGTGGGAATGGACGGCAAGCCGTTTCATGCCTTACCCCGGTTTTGCGCCCCACCCCTACCGCGACTATTCCGCGCCCTGGTTCGGAAACCGCTACGTGCTGCGCGGCGCCAGCCATGCCGCCGCGCCGCGCATGGCCCATCCTCGCTATCGCAACTTCTTCACGCCCGAACGCAACGACCTGCACAACGGCTTCCGCAGCTGTGCCGCGCGGTGACGCCACGCCCAGGCTCCGTGCGGGCAACGCGGTCGCGCTCGATTTCGCTCCTGCCGGGAATCGGGGCGGCCTCACCGGCACCCTTCACGCATGCGCGGCGAACACCGCGAACCAGTCCTGCTCATCCCGCCAAACGCGGAGATGGCTGAAACCGGCGTCGCGCAGCAGCGCGGCGAAATCGTCCAGCCGCCACTTGCAGGAATTCTCGGTGTGGATGCGTTCACCGGCTGCGAACCGGCGTTCGCCGCCGGGCCAGCGAACCATTGCATCGCGCACGGCTTCGAGATGCATCTCGATGCGCGATGCGGCCGCGTTGAAGAAGGCGACGTGGCGCCAGTCGGCAATGTCGAAGTCGGACCCGATCAGGCGGTTGAGGTGCAGCAGCAGGTTGCGGTTGAACGCCGCGGTCACCTGCAGCGCGTCGTCGTAGGCCGGCTCCAGCACGGACACCGGCTTGACCAGGTCGACGCCGATGAGCAAGGCGCCCCCTTCGCAGGCAACGTGCACCTGGCGCAAAAAGACGAGCGCCTCCGCCGGTGTGAAGTTGCCGATGCTGGAACCGGGATAGAACAGGGTGCGCGGACCGGGGCCGGCCTCCACCGGCAGCGCCAGGGTCTGCGAGAAGTCCAGGCCGATGCCCAGCATTTCCATGGCCGGATGCTGATATTGCAAGCGGTCGAGGGATTCCTTCAGGAAATCGGCGGAGATATCCACCGCCACATAGCGTCTGACTGCGAGGGCGTCGAACAGGCGGGCGGCCTTTTCGCAGTTGCCGGCGCCCAGGTCCACCAGGGTGGATGCCGGGCCGACAGCGGCCGCGATCTCGCCGAGGTGCGCGCGGAAGATGGCCGCCTCGGTACGCGTCGGGTAGTACTCGGGCAACGCGGTGATGGCGGCGAACAGGCGCGACCCGAGCGCATCGTAGAGGTACTTGGGGGCGAGCGCGGCACGCGGCGCGGTCAGGCCGACGATCAGTTCGGCGCGCATCGCCTGCGGGTCGTCGCGGGCGATCTGGATCAGCCGCGGCGCATTCATCGGATGGCTGCGGCGCGGACCGGCGTGTGCGGGGCAGGCAGAGCGGTCATGGCGGACAAGGGCTCCCAAAACAAACATTCAACCTGAAAACCCGGAATCGATCCACCCTGCGGCCAGATCGGCGGGCACGTCGATGTCCCGCAGCGTTTCACCCAGCCAAACATTCCAGCCCAACGCCGCCATCCGCCCGAGCGTGAGATCGGCCACAGCAGCGGTGCTCCAGGGGATGTCCCCGAACAGGCTCGCGTCGAAGACGCGCAGGCCCAGCAACACGTAGCCGCCGTCCGCGGCGCGATGCAGCACCGCATCGTGCGACATCAGCTGCGCGGCGGCGATGCGCAGGCGTTCCGTGGTGAGTTCGGGGCAATCCGTGCCGGTCAGCAGCACTGCCTCGCCCCGCGCAATGGCGCGCTGCGCGGCGCGGGCCATGCGCGCGCCCAGATCGCCTTCGCCCTGGTCGCTGGTCTCGATATCCGCCGGCAGCGGGATGCCCGCCCAGTCGGGGGAATCCGGCGCCGGGCTCATGCACAGCTCGACCGGGCCAACTGCGGCAACGCGCGCCGCACCCAGCGCCAGATCGAGCATGCGCGCCGCCAGCCGCGCCGCGCCCGCTTCGCCCAGCGCCGGGATCAGCCGGGTCTTGACCCGGCCCGGCACGGGCGCCTTGGCGAAGATTAGAATGCGCACGGGAGTCATGACATCGCGCTCGTTCACCTTGTGCTTGTCGAATGGAATTTCATGAAATTGATTTTATTTGAATTGTTTCGCTCATGGCTCGACATGGCTCCCTGTGAGTGATCGAAGGGCTTGCCACGAACGGAATACATCAGTGCATTCTTGATGTCGGGTGGCCACGTATTTGCGGTAAATACTATAAACCTCGCCCCCTGTAACATTGGACATTCGTCAGCCGGTAGCTTGACTTTCATTTCCTTGTTGTCAAAAATGCCAACATGAAGGCCGAACTGCTCAAGCAGCACCGCCAGCGCCTGCCCAACGGCGGGCTGGTCGAGATGAAAATCTGGAAGCTGTCCTGCCCGGTGCCGCCTTGCGGCCACAGCTTCAAGTATCGACTGGTATACATCCTGAACGGGGAGCGCCTTGTCGGTTTCGATAATGAGCGTGGCAAGGGCGATCACAGGCATCTTGACGGAAAAGAGTCGGTCTACCGCTTTGTTTCCATCGATCAACTTCTGGATGATTTCATCGCAGAAGTGGAAAGGAGAATCGAATGAAAACCGCTGTCATTGAAATCAACCCGGACTGGAAAGCCGCGCTCAAGGCGGGTGCAAAAGGCATGCGTCAGGCCGCAAAATCCGGTCGCGTCCAGCAATTCACGTTCAGCTACGCCAGCCCCGAACTGCTGTTCTCTGAAATCAGCCCCAAGCGCTGGGGGGTGCTGGAAGCGATGAACGGCGCCGGTGAAATGAGCCTGCGCGAACTGGCCCGCAGGCTGGAACGCGACGTCAAGTCCGTGCACCGGGATGTGCATGCCCTATTGGCTACCGGACTGCTGGAAAAAACCGAGAGCGGAAAGATCGTGTGCCCGTTCGACAAGGTGCGCGTCGATTTCACGCTGGAGCAGGCGGCTTAGAACTTGATGGTTTCGCCATGCGTTATTGCAAAACTTGACCCTGCGTTGATTCGGCCTGACCAGTGTCCGAAATCAGCGGTAGAACCGCCGTCAAAACTTTAGAGGCGGATGCCGGGTCATCGGCCGAAGCTGCCGGTCGTGTACAGTACGGTAGCTGACTGCTTCCGGCCATGAGCCGACGCTCGCTAGTCCCTAAAAATTGCCGAAATGAACATCAGCAGCAACCCAGACAGCAGCCGTTCGCAAAGGTTATCGCGATGCCGGGTCATCGACCAGAGTGGCCCGTCACCAGCTTTCGGTCGAGCCACTGTTCAAGACCGCGTAGCGACATTTAGGGGGCAAGCTTGCGATCGCCCATGACCACCAACCATGACCTCGAAGCAGATGTTTGAGAAGGGCAGTGCCCTGTTGGGTTAAGCGCGGTAGACTTGGACGGGACAACCTCTATTGGACCTCGGGCACCACTGGAAGGACGGCAGCACTGGTGTCAGTTCTTCCGCCGCGCGAACGGACACATTAGCCTATCCGCCCTACCGATATTATGGCCGCCCTATCTTGAATAGTCTTATGGCATGCGTTTGGGAGAGAGAATGAACATTGAAGTCGTGATGGGTGGGCCAGAGGATGATCCGGAAGTACCTACTGCTGCCACACAGCAGGATCCTGACGAGTTCTTTTCAAAGAACGCGTTTCGTATCGTCTACCAGACAAATAACTTCTTCCTGCCACAGATCAAGGACTTGATCGAGAAGGGAGAGGTCCTCAATCTGCGGCCAGAGTACCAAAGGCGTTTGCGATGGACGACCGCGCAAAAGTCCAGGCTGATCGAGTCCCTTCTTCTGAACATACCGGTGCCACCAATTTTTCTGTATGAGAGTGAAGCTGCACGGTATGAGGTCATGGATGGCCAGCAGCGGCTCAACGCTGTGCGTGAGTTTATCGCTGGCGACTTCGCCCTTACTGGGCTGCCTGTACTAAAGCCGCTCAACGGGATTCGCTACTATCGCTGCCCGCCACGCATTAAGCGGGCGCTTGACCGTGCCAGCCTATCCGCCATCGTGTTGCTTCTCGAAAGCGAGGCCGAAAAGACGGAAGGGCGACTTACGCTCACGGACATCCGCAGATTCATCTTCGACCGCCTGAATACCGGCGGTACAAAACTGAATCCACAGGAGATCCGTAACGCGCTCAATCCCGGAAATTTCAACAAGGTCGTTATCGACCTGACTCGATACAACCTCTTCACGACGGTCTTCGATATCCCCCCGTACACCGAGACCGACCCGAACGAATATTACGAAAATGAACAGCGGCAGAAGAACACACTCTATTCCACAATGGGAGACTGCCAGCTCATCCTTCGGTACTTTGCCTTGAATGATGAAGTCAACATTCGCGGCTCGATGAAATCGATATTAGATCGGGCGATGGAGCGCGAGGTCACAGTTGAGGAAGGGGAAGAGCTCAAGCAAGAGTTCAAGGAGCGGTTTCAGTTCTTATACGACTTATTCGAGGGGGCACCTTTCGCGCTCCCACCGGACGATAAAGGCCGCATCCGCGTATCGGCAGCCATCTACGATGCTGCGATGGTCTCAATCAATGCTCTGTGGGACCAGCGAACAAGCATCATGGATGACGCGACTGGGGTCAGAAGACGAATGTTGGCCGCGACGAGCGATGACGCCGAAATGCCAATCCTCACTGGTCAGGGCAACACGGCGTTGACGATCAAGGACAGGATTGGGCTCATGCGGAAGATTCTTCGTCCGGAGTAGGCCCGTGGCCAGCGCATTCGAAGTTATTGCCGAAGAATTCGTCGACGACATGGGGACTATTCAGTCTCTGGTTATGACGTTCAGCGAACCGCAGAAGCCTCCCAAGGCCCGCATCGCCGCCGCGAATTCCGCAACGCTCCTGGTTGCTGCAACCTTCGAGGAGTTCGTGCGGGAGATGGCACGGGAGTTTGCGCGGGCTGTTGTCACCAATACCGAGTCGTTCGAGAAGCTACCCCGCAAACTTGCTTCCACCGCGTGGAAGCGAACGATGGACGGCCTATCGAAGGTGCGGTTCGACGGCGATCAGGCTGGTGCTGGAGCGGAAAGTGTGTTCGGCGCCGCTCAAGCGCGATTCAAAGTCATCTACGAATTTTGCAAAGGCGACCTCACGCAGGACATCTACCGCGACCTAATCCACAACGAGAACAACATGCGGCCAAACGAGTTGAACGGACTCTTTAGGGTGAGTGGTCTGAGCGACGTTTGCATGATGCTGTCGGACAAACAGCCAATGCTCGAAATTTTCGGCGAGGCGGAAAGCGGCAAGGCCCACGGCAAACTCCTATCGGGCCTAGAGGATTTTTTTGAGCGCCGGAATACTATCGCACACGCCCTAAATCTTCATCAATCCAGTAGTCCCGAACAGATTGTCAACGACATCAACTTACTCAAGAGTTTCGGAAAGGCGCTTTGTGAGACTCTTGATGCCTCGGCACCGAAGCCTTCAGTCGTGCCAGCAGAACATGCAGGTGCCGCGGTGGCCAAACCAGAAATTGCATCTATAGAGGCAGAGCCTTCACCGGCATCAGAAAATCCGCCGCTTGTACCTGGCCCCTAGAGGCATGGGGCGGTTGCCCACTTCCGCTGCAGACTTCCAGGCGGCAAGCCATGAACGGCGGCAGATGCCGAGAATCTGCGTTGGATTTTTCAGTGGCAGCTCATCCGCAGAAAGCCGACCGCCAGGGCGCCCAAGGACGAAAGGCTCTTGTGGGTCGGTAGCGGCCATTCATCGGGTACGCCTCGATTGTCCGTAAAGGCCGATGACTTGCCATCCATGCCAGTTCAGCCGCCGGCAGCTTACTAAGGTACACCGGCCGCCTGGGAACGCATGGTTTCGGCTCACTCAGTGACCGCAGTTGGCCGTTAATCCCCTGCCCCCATTCCCCCAACAACACGCGCAACCGAGGCGTCCAGCTTCACGCGCCAGGGTGATACCGCGCAGCCAGCTGCTCTGCCGACACGCCGCGCCAGTAATCGAAACGCAGCCGCCACATCAGCAGGATGGTGCGCCAGGCGCCATGCCGGTCCCAGCGCCGCCCCGAGGTCGCGACCCGTGCGCGCAAGCAGGCCGGCGGGCCGATGCGCTTCAGGCGTTTCGACAGTTCGATGTCTTCCATGAGCGGCTGATCCGGGTAGCCGCCCACTGCGTCGAAGGCGGCGCGGCTAACGAAGATCGCCTGGTCGCCCGTGGCAATGCCGGTGAGGCGCGAGCGCAGGTTCATCATGGCCGCGATGACGGGCAGCCAGCCCGAGCGGCCCGCTATCTTCACGTCGAAGCGGCCCCAGGCGTGATGCATCAAAGCCTTTTCGATGAGACCCGGCGCATTGTCGGGCAACCGCGTATCGGCGTGCAGGAAGATGAGCGCGTCGCCGCTCCCGATGCGTGCACCACAATTCATCTGGATCGCGCGCCCGCGTGGGCTGGTGACAACGTGATCGGCCAGCGGACGCGCAGCGTCCGCCGTGCTGTCGCTGCTGTCGCCGTCCACCACGATTACCTCATGTCCCAGCTCGCGAAGCGCCTGCAAGGGCGCCAGGAAAGCGGCAATATCCTGGGCTTCGTTGAGGACGGGAACGATGATGGAAAGGCGCATGCGTGGTCACGCTTTTTTTCGCTTTCTGGCGATCCGCACGCCCAACAGGGCTGCCGGAAACAGGTGCCAGAACACATCGAAAATGTCGATGGCGCGTGTCAGGGTGCCTTGGGACAACATGCGCATTTTTTCCAGCAGATGCGGCTCCGGAACGAAGGGCGCGCCCAGCATGAAAAGTGTCATTAGCACGAGCAGGAGCAGCGGGATGCGGTCGATGAATTGCATGTCTATCTTTCCTTGAGTGCGCCAGGGTGCGCTGAGTAATTCGTCATTGCGAGGAGCGCAGCGACGTGGCAATCCAGAAATTCCTGCTTGATCAATGCGCTGGATTGCCGCGCGCAGTTTATGCCCCCGGGTACTCGCAATGACGGCCATTTCGAATAATCAGCGTTTCCCTAGGAATTCTTTTTGCTGACCAATCTATCGTAGACGCCAGGCATGGAAGCGCTCGACCCAGCGCAGCAGTGTTTGCGGCGCGTGCGCCTTCTTCCAGACGCCGGCCGCATATTTGTTGGCTTCCGCCAGCGTCGGGTAGATGTGCAGGGTGCCGAGGATCTTGTTGAGCCCGAGTCCGTGCTTCATCGCCAGGACGAACTCGGCGATGAGGTCGCCGGCGCGTTCGCCGACGAGGGTCACGCCGAGGATTGTGTCGCGGCCCGGCACGGTCAGCACCTTGACGAAGCCGTGCGTCTCGCCGTCGGCAATCGCGCGGTCGAGGTCGTCGAAGTCGTAGCGGCTCACCTCGTAGCGGATGCCCTGCTCCTCCGCTTCCTGTTCGTTGAGGCCGACGCGCGCCACCTCCGGATCGACGAAGGTCGCCCACGGAATCACCGAGTAATCCACCCTGAATTTCCTGAACGGATCG
>JAUPLV010000160.1 GCA_030836725.1 Pseudomonadota bacterium
GTCACGATGATATCGGATTGCGTGACCACGCAATTGGCTGAGACCAAGGAACGGTTGTGCCGAACCTGTTTTCGTTCCTATTGCAGCGTCTTTGAACGTAGGGCTGATAACAAGGTAGTAAAGATAACGCGGGACAATAACGGCTGGATTCGGCTTGAATAGGGCAATATTTTTAATGCTGAATTCGCGAGAGGTATTCACGAATGCAGCTTCACCAAGCGACGCTCCGATGTGAGTAAATAGCGTGTCCCCCAATTCTGGCTTTGAACGCGCGATTACCTTGCGGTGCTCGGCCTCCGAAATCTGATCGCAAGATTCAAAATCAATTCGCCCTCCAACGATTTCCTTTGCCTTGATGAGTGGATAGCCTGATGCAACCCGCTTCGGAGTATCGTGCGTGCCGTCAGTAACAAGGCTACATACTTCGGCAAGCGTTGACTCCGTTAATACATCAATCGCCATAACTCATGCCCCAAGAATCTCCGCCACATTTGACGCGATGGTCTGCTCCAGCGCGCGCGCCTGGGCGTTCAGCGTTTCCAGTTCCTCGTTCAGTTCCTCCAGCTTTTCCTTGAAATCCTCGTCGCTGACTTCTTCGCCAGCGGCAACGCCGACGTAACGACCGGGGTTGAGGCTCCAACCCTGTGCTTCGATTTCGGCGAGGGTGGCGGCTTTGCACAGGCCGGGGATGTCGCGGTAGGAAATCCCCCCGCCTGCGGCGGCCCCCTTTTGCAAAGGGGACGAATTGAAGAGTTCCACCAGCTTGGCCTTGGCTTCTTCGCCGCCCAGGGTGGTGTCCGGTGCTTCGCCGCGATACAGGCGCACGATGTTGGCGATGAAGCCGATCTGTGCATCCGACCAGTCGCGGTGGGCGCGGTCGATCTGGCGGTAGAGGTGGCGGGCGTCTATGAACAGGATGGTGTCGCGGCGTGAGTGCTCCGTAGCACGCCGTTCTTGAGACCCTTCGACAGGCTCAGGGCGAACGGCTGGAAGGTTAGCTTTTCCTTTGTCGAGAAACCACAGCGTGCAAGGCAGTGTGACGGTGTAGAACATATTGGGGCCGACGGCGACCATCACGTCCACGGCGCGGGCTTCGATCAATTGCTTGCGGATTTCCTGTTCGCTGCTGCGCGCGTCACTGGCGGAGTTGGCCATGACGAATCCGGCGCGGCCTGTGGCGTTGAGGCTGGAATAGAATAGTTGTATCCACAGCATGTTGGCGTTGTCGGTGCGCGGCAGGCCGAAGGGGAAGCGACGACCGGCACCCACGTCCGAGGCCAGCCTGTCCTTGTCCACGGCGTTGACGTTGAACGGCGGGTTGGCGAGGACGAAGTCGAATTTGCCGACGGCTTCGTGCGGGTCGTCGTAGTAGCTGTTGATATGGCCGCCGTGGCGGATATCGCCTTCGAGGCCGTGGATGGCGAGGTTCATGCGCGCCAGGCGCCCGGTGTCGTCGGTTTTTTCCACGCCGTGGATGAGAAGCTCATCGGCAGGGTTGCCGCTGAACTTCTCTCCCTCACCCCCAGCCCCTCTCCCGGAGGGCGAGGGGAGTTTGCGCTGGTGCTCGGCCACAAAGCGCGCGCTCTGCACGAACATGCCGCCGGAGCCGCAGGCGGGATCGAGGATGCGCCCGTGGAACGGTTCGATCACCTCGACCAGCAGGCGCACGATAGAGCTGGGCGTGTAGAATTCGCCGCCCTTTTGCCCTTCAGTGCGGGCGAATTCGCCGAGGAAATATTCGTAGATGCGGCCGAAGGCGTCGTAATCGAGGCTGACGGGAATCTCGGAGACTTTCTTCAGCAACTCTTTGAGCAAGGTGCTGGTGAAAATCTGATAAGTGCGCGGCAACACGCCCGCCAGCTGCGGATTGTGCTTCTCGATTTCCGCCATCGCGTCGTTGATGGCCTGCCCGACGTTGGCGCCCTCCGGCTGGTTGAGCAGATACCCGAAACGGGCCGCTGATGGCAGGAAGATCACGCCTTCAGCATGGTAGGCGGCGGGTTCGTCGGTGCGGGAGGCACGGCGGGATTCTCCCTCTCCCCCGGCCCCTCTCCCGCCTGCGGGCGAGGGGAGTAAAGATGCGCGGCGCTGGGTGAAGCGGGTTTCGGCAAACAGCAGGAAAATCAGGCCGAGCACCGGCGCGGAATACTGCGCCGCCGTCAGCCCGGAATTGGCGCGGAACTGGTCGGCGGCGTTCCACAGGCGTTTCTCAAGGGTATCGGTGGCGGTGTCTCGTTCGGAGGGTGCAATCCAGTGCATTCGTATTCCCAATCAGCATTTTAGTTGTCGGCGAATGCTAACACGAAGGGGGAATGGGGCATAACATGCCAGGAATCAGCAACAACAGCTGTCTCCGCAGCCTGTTGTGTACTTCCCGCCTTTGGTTTCCGATGCCGGTCGCCGGGTGCCGGGGGGAGCGCAAAATGCCTTGGGTTCACCTGTGATGGCGGGTGCTATGCCGACGAAATCTTCGCCGTAGGCGCCGCCGGTGAGCAGCGAGCAGGTTCGTTCGCACACTGCCATACGCTCGCCGCGAGGGAATACATGGCCTTCGTCGTCGCGCACTTCCGCATAAGGCCCGCGATAGATCACCGCATGGCCATAATCCAGGCAGGGTCCGCCTTTGCCCTTCACCGCCGTCAATGTCGCCGAGCGGAACTCGATGCCTTCCACCACCTGCCAGGGCTGCACATCCCATTTGTCGTAGGTCACGGCCAGGAAACCGGCATCCACGAACGCCTGCAGAAATTCAGCTTCCTGAAAAGCGCCGGAGATACATCCGCTCCATAGCTGCGAATCCCGCTTTAGATGCTCCGGCACGGGCTCATCGCAGATGATGTCCGAAATGGCGATGCGCCCGCCGGGCTTGAGCACCCGGTATATCTCATTCACCAGTTGTTGTTTGTCCCCGTCATGCACCAGATTCAGCACGCAGTTGGAGATCACCAGATCCACGGAGGCATCCGGTATCAGCGGGTGTTCGCGGCGCTGGCGCGCTTGCCAGTCCTGCAAACGGCTGTAATCGGCTGCCGTGTGCACCGGCTGGCCGGCAAGGTGGCGTTCCATTTCATCGATGTCCAGCGCAAGATCCTGGATGTAGCCCTTTAAAAAACGTACCCGATCACCGCCGAGCTGGTGTGCCATTTCCGGCTGATACTTGCGCGCCAGAGCGAGCATATCGTCGTTCATGTCCACACCGATGACGCGGCCTTCGGCACCCACGAGCTGCGCGGCCATGTAGCAAATCTTGCCGGCGCCGGAACCGAGATCCAGCACGACATCGCCCTCGCGCACGTAACGCGACGGATCGCCGCAGCCATAATCCTTTTCGATGATTTCCTGCGGCAGCAGCTTCAGGAGCGCCGCATCATAATCAATCGGGCAACACAGTTCAGCCTGCCTTTCTTCCGCGCCTTCGGAGTAGCGCTTTAACACTTCTGCTTGCACGTCCATTTTTTTCCTCTCAATTCAATCTCAAGCAGCAAATAGCCACAGAGGTCACAGAGAACACAGAGTAAAACAATGCGTTGATCACTTTTCCCGGCTCACCCGCCAGGAGAAAGGCACATCATGAAAAAACCAGCGCTATCTCTGTGGCCTCTGTGTTCTCTGTGGCTTGAACTGCTTTTCCTGGTTCAATTCAATGCGCCACCACAACTGCTGCCTTGCCCGGCTGTGCAGCCGTAGCAGTGGTCGGCGATGGCAATGGGGTTGTTTGCGATATCCTGTCCGGCGAGTTCGCCGATATGAATCTTGTTTCTTCCTCTCAACGCTATCGGCAGGCCGAGGATCTGGTTGAAATCGCAGTCGTAGACATAACCCTGCCAATCCACGCTGATCATGGAGCGGCACATCACCGACGAGAGGTTTTGCTCGCAATGCGATTGTTTCAACAGCTGCATATAGTCATGAAATTGCCCTTTCGAAATCAGCGTGCTGCCGAAGCGCTCGATGGGCATGTTGGACAAAGTCAGCAGCTTGTTGAACACGATGCCGAAGCGGTCGGACAGCTCGCGCCGGTAGTCTCGCTCCAGCGCATCCTGGGCTGGCGGCAGGAAAGGGCCGCCGGGATTGTAGACCAGGTTCAGCACCAGGCCGGTGCCGGGATGGCCACTGCCGGAATTACCGTAGCCAAGTGCATTCAGCCGCTGCAATGCGCGGATGCTTTTCTCGTATACCCCCGCCCCGCGCTGCCGGTCGACGTTTTCCTGCAGGTAGCAGGGCAGCGAAGCGGCAATCTCGACGCCATGAGCGGCGAGAAATCCGGCCAGGTCTTCGAAGCCGGGCTCCTCCAGTATCGTCAGGTTGCTCCGGTCCATCACGCGCAGGCCAAGGCAGCGCGCCTCGGTCACCAGGTAACGAAAGTGCGGGTTCAGTTCCGGTGCGCCACCGGTAATATCCAGCGTCTTTACACCGGAAGTACGCAGGTATGCGACGACACGC
>JAUPLV010000161.1 GCA_030836725.1 Pseudomonadota bacterium
GGTTGTTCAGCAGCCATTCCTTCTTGCGCCCGGCCAGGGGGTTGACCGGATTGAACTCAAGCACCTTGATGCCGCCAGCGCTCAGGCGCTCGAAAAATGCCTTGGGCGTATTCAGGCAACCGACGCTGTCGTAGATCAGGTTGACCTGGACGCCGGCAGTCTGTCTTTCCAGCAATAGATCGGCGAACTGTTTTCCGGTGTCGTCATCCTCAAAGATGTAGGTTTCCAGATTGATGTGGTCTTTGGCCTCGCGCATGGCCGCGAACATGGCCTGATAGGTCGCCGGGCCATCCTGCAGCAGGGTCAGCTTGTTGCCCAGCACCAGCGGACTGTCGACATTGATCGCCTGCTCCATGGCCAGGTGCTTCTGCAGGATGTCGATATCGCCGGAGGTGCTCTGGAGTCTCTCGATAATGGCGTCGCTTCTGCTTGTGGAGACAGGACCACGCGCGCCCTCGAATTCCACAGCCTGTGTGTGCGGCGGTTCCACTTCGCGCGCGGCGTCGGGGAGGCTTGCGCATCCGGCACCGGCGAGCAGACATGCGGCCAGCGTCATGCGCCAGAATGCCAACGTGGAGCGGGGCAGGGGAATGGTCGGATTAGTCATCATGGCCGGTCCGGGTTGTCATCCGTTACGGACTGGCGTGACAGCGTCTCGTCAAGGAAACGCAGCAGCGCGGTGATGACGGTCAAGAGTACCGGGCCGATGACCACGCCGATCATGCCAAAGGCCGAGATTCCGCCGACGACGCCGACGAATATGAGGAGGGTCGACACCGGCACCTGGCTGGAAATCAGCAACGGCCGCAACAGATTGTCGGAAACCGACACGCCCATGCCCCATACCAGCATGAAGATTGCCCAGCCCCATTGCGAAGTGACGGCCAGAAAAACAACCGCCGGCACCCATACGAGGGCCGCGCCGACCGCCGGCAGCAGCGCCAGAACCGCCGCCAGCACGCCGAACACGACGGCGGAAGGCAAGCCCGCAATGGCAAAGCCGATGCCCACCAGCGCGCCCTGAGCGAGCGCGGTCATGCCCTCGCCATAGACCACGGCGCGTGTCGTGTCGCCCACCAGTTTGAGCAAGGCGCCCTTGCGCTGCGCTTCCATCGGCACCAGACGCACCGCGCGGCCGAGCAGCAGGCGGCCGTCGCGCAGCAGAAAGAACAGCAGGAACAGCATCATGAAGAAGTGGACGACCGTGCCCAGGGCGCTGAGCAGAAAATTGCCGCCGGTGGCTGCCAGCGAATGCAGCAGCATCTGTGCACCGCCGATCAGCCAGCCCTGGATCTGTTCGGTCGTGACGGTGAGGTTCTGGCGCAGCCACTCGGCAAGGCTGCCGATGAAGGGATTCTGTTCCAGTTTCGCGAGCAGGCTGGCGTCGAAGCGAAGCGGTTGTTGTTGCAGGCGTGTGATCAGCTCGGCGGCCTGATTCGCGAAGGCCACGCCAAGGCTGAGCAGCGGCCCCGCGAGCAGGAGCGGTACCAACACGGTAATGATTCCCGCCGACAGGCTGGCGCGCCCCTTCAGCTTGCGCGTCAGCCAGACATGCACCGGCGCCAGCAGGAAAGCGAGGCCGATGCCCCAGGCCAGCGCGCCCCATAAGGGCGCAAGCATCCAGTACAGTGCGAGGGCACAGAGGGCCGCGACGACGATCGCGAAGCCATTACGGTAGAGGTCCAAGCGCATTCCTTGCGTAAGTCAAGTATGTTTATAGCTGGAAACCGACAAGCTTGCGTCTTGATCCGCCACCACCTGGTATGTGACACACCATGGCGGGTCAGTCGTTCCAGCGCCACGGCCTATATCCGCAACCGGGCAAGGATCGCATGGCCGGGCTTGTGCCTGGACGTTTGGAGTGAATGTCATGAATCTGCCGTTTGCCTTACCCAAACATGCGCAATCGCGTGAGGAAGAAATCGCCAACAGCCTCAGCCACGCAGTCGGGCTGATCGCGGCGCTTGTGGCCACGCCGATCCTGATCGCGCAGGCGCTGCGGCGTGGCGATGCCGTGTTCACGATCGGCGCAAGCGTCTTTGCCGCGACCATGGTGCTGCTGTACCTGGCCTCCACCCTGTATCACGCGCTGCCGGCCGGAAACGCCAAGCGTGTGTTCCGCGTGATCGAACACTCCGCGATCTTCCTGCTCATCGCGGGCACGTACACCCCGTTCACGCTCGGTGTTCTGCGCGGCGCCTGGGGCTGGACGCTGCTCGGGCTGGTCTGGGGCATTGCCGTGGCCGGGGTGACGCTGAAAGCCTTGAACCGGCTGACCCATCCCGTCCTCACCACCGGCCTGTATCTGCTCATGGGCTGGCTTGTCGTGATCGCAGCCGAACCCCTGTCCGCCCGTGTGCCCGCATCCGGCCTGCTATGGCTGGTCGCCGGCGGCCTGGCTTACACGTTGGGGGTGGTTTTCTTCGCGCTCGATTCGCGCCTGCGATACGGCCATTTCGTCTGGCATCTGTTTGTCATGGCGGGAACCACCTGCCATTACTTCGCCGTGCTGGGGTACGCAGCCTGACGGGCCGTCAGCCAGCCGCCACGGACTCCGGATGCTCAGCGTCCGACAAGCTTGCGTCTTGATCCGCCACCACCTGGTGCGTGACACACCATGGCGGGTCAGTCGTTCCAGCGCTACGGCCTATATCCGCAACCGGGCAAGACTCGCTTTCTTTAACAATAACTCATGCCAATTACAAGCTTAGGCACTCTTGAACCCATGCAACGCGTGCATGCTGTTTTTGTTCTTGATCAGCCCACCAGCAACCCCTGCCGCGCGAACAGCCATAATTGCTGCCGGGTGAGTTCGCCGACGGTTTCCAGCGGCAAATCCAGCGCCTGTTTCGCCAGTATCCGCCGCATGGCGGCCGCGAGTTCCTCGACCGTGCGGCTGCCATCCAGCATCCCCAGCAACACGCGCCCAGGCGCGTCCAGGTCCAGCGCGACATGGCGCGCGCCGCTGACCACCCAGTTCGGCGAGTTCGCCTGCTGCCGCGCCAGCGCATGTGCACAGGGCCGCTCGCCCGGTTCATTGGCATACGACAAGGCAGAAACAGTGGGCATTACACAATGCGCCATCACCAGCTGGAACAGGGTGTCGCGAAAAACCGTTTCGTCGATATTTCCGGCGACGCCGTATTCGGCCAGCATCTGCCGGGCGGCTGCCGCAAAATCCGGATACGCGAGTGCGTTGGGATAGGCGGCCGACAGGGCCATGGCCGCAGTCTTCATCGCGGGCTGTGCGATGGGGAAGCGGTTACCCGCGGGATTGATGAAGTTCTGCTCGCTCGCCGCGTCCAGATCGATTTCCTCGTCGCTGCGCAAGTCGGCATGGAACGCAAGGCCGCTCAAGGCCGCTGCCTGCGGCGGCTGCGCGCAGGGGGCGTCGCCGCGCGCAATCAGCGCCCGGCGAAAACGAATGGCGTGCGCCTCGTCGAGTGCCGCTTCGGCGTCCATCCAGCGCCCGGCCATGCCTTCCGGCATCAAGCCCCAGGCGTCCTCGAGTTCGACCACGGCGCGGCGCGGCCCGGCCTCGCCGATGTAGCGCAAGCCATGCGCATCCAATTGCGCCGCGAATTCGCCGAAGCGCATCGGCGCATTGAACTCGGCGAGGTATTCGTGGAACAGATAGGACGGCGCGGCCTTCCTGAGATAGGCGATTTCCTTCAACAAACCGGGATCGCTCCATTCGGCCTGCAGTTCGTCCAGCACGCGCAGCGCCTGTTGAAAACGTTGCGGCGCCGGAAGGTCGGCCGGGGTGCGCTCGATCAGCGCGGCACGCAGCGGCTGCAGGGCTTGCCAGCCGGCTTCGACGTTGAAGCTGATGTAGGCGATGCCGCGCGGAGAAAGGTAGCGGCGGCAAACATTCAGCAACGCCTGCCGCACCGCCGGAGGCACCCAGGAAAACACGCCGTGGGCGATGATGTAATCGAATTCCCCCAGATCATCCGGCAGTGCCGCCAAATCGCCATGCACGATGCGGACATTGGAGATGCCCAGCGCGGCGATGAATGCCGCCCCGGCTTTGGCCTGCACGCGCGACAACTCCACGCCCACGCACTCGGATTCGGGCCAGCGCCACGCCAGCGGAATCAGGTTGCCGCCCTGCGCGCAGCCCAGCTCGAGGATGTGCGCGCGACTGGGGTCGGGGGCGTCAAAACCATGCAGTTTCGCCACCGCCGCCAGAAAATCCGGCTGGGTTTCGGGCAGCGGCAGGCTGTCGTAGGGCAGTTCGTCGTAGCTGGTCAGGGTATCCATGCGCAAAATTGTAGCTTCGACCATACTCAAAGCCGTAGCAGATGATCAGCCAACCCCGGATCGCAATGAACGGAAATCGATTGCCGCCCCGCCCTGCCCGACCCGCATGCGCCGATCCCGCCCGACGCGCCTGGCTCGTCTGGACGATCGGCTGCGCGGCATTGTTGCTGAGCCTGCTG
>JAUPLV010000059.1 GCA_030836725.1 Pseudomonadota bacterium
AAAACACAGTATTCACGCGGCTCCCATTGAGGTGATGAGCGGTCAACTGCGGTTTCTAGGGTCACCCCTTGCGAGCCTGTTCCGAGCGCGCCAGCTGGCGCAGCCCGTCGAGGGCATGCTTCAGCGTCGGGTTGTCATTGTCGCGCGGGAAAACCATGAATGCCGGCAGCCTGAACCGCGGGCTGTCGGGCACCTGCCACAGTCGCCCGGCTTCCAGATGGTGCCGCACCAGGCGCTGCGGGAAATAGCCGCTGCCGCCGTAGGTCAGCAGCTGCTGCACCCCCAGCCAGCCGATATTGGCGACCAGGGTCGGGGTCGAAACATCGGGATAGTGCTCGCTGAACTGGGCGTGGAACTCCGGTTCCCAGTCGATGTGGATGTAGCCTTCGTCCGGCCAGCCGCGCGCCAGATCGCTGGTCACCAGCATCAGGGTTTCGTCGAACAGCTGTTCCGCCACGAGACCGGGCCGCGAGGTCGGCGTGTACATCATGCCGATGTCCACCGTGCCCTCGACCAGGCTCTGCATGATGTCGGCCTCGAAGCCGACCTCCAGGCGCAGCGAGACATCGGGCGAAGTCGTGCGCATCCAGGCCACCCATTGCGGCAAAAAACCTTCCCACAGGGCGATGCGCCCGGACAGCACCAGCACGTCGTGGTAGCCCTGCGGCAGGCCGATGTCGTGGCGCGCCTGCTCGATGGTTCGCACCAGGATTTTCGCGTGGCGCATGAAACGCTTGCCGGAGGCGGTGAGCGTCGCGCCGTGGCGGCCGCGCTCGAACAGACGCGTGCCGAGCGTCGTTTCCAGCGTCTGGATGCGGGCGCTGACCGTCGACTGGGTGATGTGCAGCCGGCTGGCGGCGGCGACGAAGTTGCCGCTGGCGGCGACGGCCAGGAAGGTGCGGGCGAGTTCGGTATCCATGCCGGTTTTATATATCGAAATTACCGATATCAGGTAGCGAAATTTATCGTTGGATGGATATATAAGACTTCCCTAAACTAGACTCATCTCAACAACAGGAGCCTGTCATGAACCAAGCACCCGATCTCGCGACCTTGTTGCCCGAACGCGATGCCGAGGGGTATCTGATTGAACCCGGCGACTGGGATGAAGACGTGGCCCAGGCCTTGGCGGCCGAGGAAAATATCGTTCTCAACGACGATCACTGGGACGCCATCCGTTTCATGCGCGACTTCTACGAGGAAAACCAGGTGGCGGCCGATGCCCGTTTCGTCATCAAGCATCTGGCCGAGCGCATGGGTAAGGAGGCGCACAAGAAACTCTTCGATCTTTTTCCCTACGGCTACGTCAAGCAGGCCTGCAAGATCGCCGGTATGCGGCGTCCGCGCGCCTGGAGCACGGGCTGATATGTGTCGCAGGCCGCGTCTCATGCCCGGCTGCGGCCTGAAGTGAGCGCTGCCTTCTGCCGCGATTATTCAAGGGGCGTTCGATAGTGGTGCGCAAACTGGCTTACTCGGTTTCGGAACGCGAACACTGGATTTCGGCAGCCGGCGGCCTGTTCGGCATCCTGGTCGTGTTATGGGTCGGCCAAGTCTGGATTGGCGGCCATGCCGGCATGCTGGCGATCGCCTCGATGGGTTCCTCCGCCGTGCTGCTGTTCGCCGCGCCTCACGGCGCGATGTCGCAGCCCTGGCCGGTGTTCGGCGGACATATGGTGTCGGCGCTGATCGGCGTCACCTGCGCGCGCTGGCTGGGCGACGATACGATGCTGACCGCCTCGCTGGCGGTGGCCCTGTCGATCGCGGCCATGTACAGCCTGCGCTGTTTGCATCCGCCGGGCGGGGCCACCGCGATGTATGCCGTGCTCGGGGGTGAGACGGTACATGCGCTGGGTTATGGTTACCTGTTCAGCCCGGTGCTGCTGAACATTGCCGTGCTGCTGGCTGTGGCGGTGGCATTCAACTACCCGTTTGCCTGGCGGCGCTATCCGCAAGTCTGGCACCACCGTTCGAAGGGGGTTGACGAGACCGCTGAGAAAATCATGATTCCCCACAGCAGTCTGGTGTACGCGCTCTCGCAGATCGATACCTTCGTCGACGTCAGCGAAGAGGACTTGCAGCGGATATATGCGCTGGCGCTGGCGGACCAATCCCAAACAACAACCATCCCATCATGAAATATCCGGGCTAGCGCCAGCCGCTTCATTTCGTCCTTATCTAATATCCGGGGACACGAATAACGCGCGTAAGGCGTCACTGGCTGGGGGTGTTTCAGCAGCCTGTTATGCGCTGGTGCTGGCTGACCAGCCGCAGCCGGCTCCCAGGATGGAAGTGCAACCCGCCGGATCGCCGCGCGAGTTCGACTGATCCGCCTGCGCGGACCGGGCATCAACCCAGCGCGGTGTCCAGCATCATCATCACCACGAAGCCGCCGATGAGACCAAGCGTGGCGGCCTGTTCGTGGCTCTTGCGGTGGGTTTCGGGAATGATCTCATGCGATACCACCCAGATCATCGCGCCGGCGGAAAAGCCCAGGCCGGCCGGGTAGAGCGGCGCGAATCCGGAGGTGAGCGCGACGCCGACGATGGCCCCGAGCGGCTCGGCCAGGCCGGTGAGCGCGGCGGCCAGCGTGGCCTGCCACGGCGCATACGCGATGGTGCGCAGCGCGACTGCCACCACCAGGCCCTCGGGGACGTCCTGGATCGCGATGGCCGCCGCCAGCGGGATGCCGACCGAGGGATCGCCGCCGGCAAAACCCACCCCGATCGCCATACCCTCGGGGAAGTTGTGCAACGCGATGGCGAACACCATCAGCCATACGCGGCGAAGCTGCATCCAGTCGGGGCCGTGGCGACCGGACTGGACATGTTCGTGCGGGATGGCTTTGTCGGCCAGCAGCAGGAACACTGCGCCGAGCATCAGGCCGGCGGCGACCAGGGCGGCGCCGGCCGGCCGGCTGCCGAGGATGTCGCTGCCCGCGGCGACGCCGGGCAGGATGAGCGAGAAGCATGACGCCGCCATCATCACCCCGGCACCGAAGCCGAGCATGATGTCTTCCCAACGAGATGAAATTCGGCGAACGAACAGCGCAGGCAGTGCGCCCAGTGCGGTTGCGAGCGCGGCGACCGCGGAGCCGGCCAGCGCCTGCCCCATCGGGGTGTCGAGGCGGGCGCCGCCCTGCGCCACCGCTACCCAGGCCAGCGCGGCCAGCAGTGCCATCGCCAGCACGCCACTGCCGACTCGCGCCACCCGGGCGCGGCGCGGGTCGGACAGCAATGCCTGCAGGGTGTGGACGGTGCTGTTCATGCCTTCACTCTAGAACGTGTTGGGCACAATTTTTCCGGATGAGCCCTTCACGAAACAGGACGGCTCAATCCGGCATCTCCAGCGTCACCCCTTCGAGGCCGGCGCCGAGCAGCGCCAGCGCGGCAAGCATGTGATCACAGAATTGTCCGATCATGGTTTTGCCCTCCATGGGTTTAAAGGTATTTGATGCGGCTGCGCAGATTCTCGATATCCGTTGCCACATCGCGCAGCGTGGCGCCGTCATCTGTCGTGCCGGCGAGGACGGCGCGGCCAGATACCGGGATGACGCTGTCGATCTGGAAGCGCCCGCTGGCGCCGCGCAGGAAGCATTCCTCGTCGAAATAGAGGCGGTCGCCCGCGGTGCCGACCATGTCGGACTCGATCGTGTCATAGCCGATCAGGCTGGCGAGATCGGCATGGCTGCCGATGTTGACGGCCTCGACGGATCGGGTTTCGGAGTTGATCAGTAAAGCTTTCATGCGTCTTGTCTCATCAAGAAAACAATCGGGTAAAACCCGCCTGGGCGGGGCGGGGTTACGCGACCTTGCCGGCCAGCGCGCTCAGGCGAGATCGAAGCGGTCGAGGTTCATCACCTTGTTCCAGGCCGCAACGAAGTCCTTGACGAACTTCTCCCGCACGTCCGCGCCCGCATAGACTTCCGCCAGGGCGCGCAGCTGCGAATGCGAACCGAAGATGAGATCGACGCGGGTGGCGGTCCACTTCAGCTCGCCGGTCTTGCGGTCGCGTCCTTCGAATGCGCTCTTGTCTTCCGAGGCGGCCTTCCACTCGGTGCCCATGTCGAGCAGGTTGACGAAGAAGTCGTTGGTGAGCACTTCCGGCCGCCGAGTGAAGACGCCGTGCCGGGACTGTCCGGCATTCGCGTTCAACACGCGTAGCCCGCCGACGAGTACCGTCATCTCCGGCGCGGTCAGGGTCAGCTGCCGCGCCTTGTCGACCAGCAGTTCCTCCGCCGAAACTGTGTAATGAGCCTTCTGGTAATTGCGAAAGCCGTCCGCAACCGGCTCGAGCACGGCGAAGGCGTCGACGTCGGTTTGCGCCTGCGAGGCGTCCATGCGCCCCGGCGTGAAGGGCACGGTCACGGCGTGGCCGCCGTTCTTCGCCGCCTGCTCGACGCCGGCGCACCCGGCCAGCACGATCAGGTCGGCGAGCGAGACCCGCTTGCCGCCGGACTGCGCGCCGTTGAATTCGCCCTGGATGCCCTCAAGGGTTTGCAGAACCTGCGCCAGTTGGGCCGGCTGGTTGACCTCCCAATCCTTCTGCGGCGCCAGTCGAATGCGCGCGCCGTTGGCGCCGCCGCGCTTGTCGGAGCCGCGGAAGGTGGACGCCGAAGCCCAGGCGGTCGAGACCAGCTGCGAAACAGACAGGCCCGAGGCGAGGGCTCTGGCTTTGAGCGCGGCGATGTCCTGCGCGTCGATCAGTGCGTGATCGACGGCGGGGATGGGGTCTTGCCAGACCAGGTCCACGGCGGGGACTTCCGGGCCGAGATAGCGCGACTTCGGGCCCATGTCGCGGTGGGTCAGCTTGAACCAGGCACGGGCGAACGCGTCGGCGAAGGCCTGCGGATCCTGGTGGAAGCGGCGCGCGATCGGTTCGTAAATCGGGTCCATCCGCATCGCCATGTCGGCGTCGGTCATGATGATCGGAACCCGCTTCGACGCATCGTCTGCGGCCGGCGCGAGGTTGTCGTCGGTCGCGACCTTTGGCGTCCACTGCCAGGCCCCCGCCGGGCTTTTCGTCAGTTCCCACTCGTTGCCGAACAGCATGTCGAGATAGCTGTTGTCCCACTGGGTCGGGGTTGGCGTCCATGAGCCTTCCAGGCCGCTGCCGATCTGGTCGCCGCCCTTGCCGCTGCGATAGGCGCTCTTCCAGCCGAGGCCCTGCTCCTCGATGGGGGCGGCCTCGGGCGCGGGGCCGACCAGCGCCGCATCGCCGGCGCCATGGGCTTTGCCGAAGGTATGGCCGCCGGCGGTGAGCGCGACGGTCTCCTCGTCGTTCATCGCCATGCGCGCGAAGGTCTCGCGGACGTCGCGGGCGGACGCGAGCGGATCCGGCTTGCCGCCCGGCCCTTCCGGATTGACGTAGATCAGGCCCATCTGCACGGCGGCGAGGGGGTTCTCGAGGTCCCGCTCGGCGGTATGGCGCTTGTCGCCCAGCCACTCGGTCTCGGATCCCCAGTAGGTGTCTTCCTCGGGCTCGTAGACGTCCGCGCGTCCGCCGGCGAAGCCGAAAGTCTTGAAGCCCATCGACTCAAGGGCGCAGTTGCCGGCGAGGATCATCAGGTCGGCCCAGGAAATCCTGTTGCCGTACTTCCGCTTGATCGGCCAGAGCAGCCGGCGCGCCTTGTCGAGGTTGACGTTGTCGGGCCAACTGTTGAGCGGAGCGAAGCGTTGCTGGCCGGAACCGGCGCCGCCGCGGCCGTCCCCGGTGCGGTAGGTGCCGGCGCTGTGCCAGGCCATGCGGATGAAGAGCGGCCCATAGTGGCCGTAGTCTGCCGGCCACCAGTCCTGCGAGTCGGTCATCAGCGCGTAGAGATCCTTCTTCACCGCCGCGAGGTCGAGGCTCTTGAACGCCCCGGCGTAGTCGAAATCGGTGTCCATGGGGTCGGATAGCGGCGAATTCTGGTGCAGGACGTTCAGGTTCAACTGGTTCGGCCACCAGTCGCGGTTCGACTTGATATCGCCGGCTTTGGCGCGGGTAAACGGGCATTTCTCGGACATGTCGGGTCTCCTTCGAATTGCTGCAATCAGGCAGTGATTGTATTAAAGACCACAAATGAAAATCTGACCCATGAATAATCTAGAATGATTCAATTGACAAAAGCGAATGAACGCCATGACCCTGCAGGAACTGAAATATCTGGTGGCGCTGGCCGATCATGGCCACTTCGGGCGTGCGGCCGAGGCCTGCTTCATCACCCAGTCGACGCTGTCGACCCAGATCAGGAAGCTGGAGGACTTCCTCGGCGTGACGCTGTTCGACCGCAGCCTCAAGCGCGTCACGCCGACGCCGATCGGCCGTGAAATCCTGGCGGCGGCACGCAGCATCGTCGAGGAATCCGAGCGCATCCGCGAACTGGCGAAGCACGCGCAGGACCCGATGGCGCGAACGATCCAACTTGGCGTGATTCCCACGCTCGGGCCTTATTACCTGCCACACGCGCTGACCCTGGTGCACAGGAAGCACCCCGATCTGCGCCTGCTGCTGCGCGAGGAAATGACGCCGCAAATCCTTGGGCATCTGCAGGACGGCAAGCTCGATGCCGGGCTGCTGGCCATGCCCGTCACCGACGACAGCCTGCGCGTCGAGCCGCTGTTCTACGAGCCGTTTTATGCCGCGTTGCCCGCCGGGCATGCGCTCGCCAGGCGCGAGGTGCTGAAGGTGGCGGACATCATGAGCGAGAAACTGCTGCTGCTGGATGAAGGCCACTGCCTCCGCGATCAGGCGCTCGATGTGTGCGGCAGCGGCTCGCGCGGCCGCGAGGAAGTCCGCGCCACCAGCCTGGAAACCCTGCGCCAGATGGTCGGCATGGGATTGGGCCTGACGCTGCTGCCGGCGCTGGCGGTGGATGCCGGGCCGCGCGTCAGCAAAAAGTCGATCGAGATCCGCCCCTTCAAGTCGCCGCCGCCGGGCCGCACCATCGCCCTGGTATGGCGCAAGCGAGCGCCGTTTTCGGAGACGTTCGAGCGCCTGGCGCAGATGCTCAAGAACGCCCTGCCGGCTGGAGTGGAGGCGGTTTAGCGGGCCGCGGCTCAGGATCGGGCCGCGGATTTCCCTGGCAGCGGCGCGAGCAGGGCGCGGATATCGGCCTCGCTGAATTTGGCGAGCGCGGTGCGGTCTTGCGACAGGACGCTGGTGGCGAGTTCGGCCTTTTTCTCCTGCAGCGCGAGAATCTTTTCCTCGATGCTGCCGGCCACCACCAGCTTGTAGACGAAGACGTGCTTTTTCTGGCCGATACGGTGGGCCCGGTCGGTGGCTTGGTTTTCCACGGCGGGGTTCCACCAGGGGTCGAAGTGGATGATGGTGTCCGCGGCGGTGAGGTTGAGGCCGACGCCTCCTGCCTTCAGGCTGATAAGAAACACCGGCGCGCCGCCTTCCTGAAAACCGCTTATGACCGTTTCGCGGTCCTGGGTGTCGCCGGTCAGCAGGCAATAGGAAATTTTTCGTTCGTCCAGTTCCGCCTCGATCAGCGCGAGCATCGAGGTGAACTGCGAGAACAGCAGGATGCGGCGGCCTTCTTCGACCATCTCCGGCAGCATGTTCATCAGGAGGTCGAGCTTGGCGCGCTCCTTGACGGTTCTGGCGCCCTGGCTTTTAAGCAGGCGCGGGTCGCAGCACACCTGGCGCAGCTTGAGCAGCGCGTCGAGGATGACGATCTGGCTGCGTGCGAACCCCTTTTGCGCGATGGCCTCCTGAACCTTGGCGTCCATTGCGCTGCGCATGGTTTCGTACAGGTCGCGCTGACTTCCGACGAGTTCCGCCGTGCGCACGATGACGGTCTTGGGCGGCAATTCCTTCGCAACGTCCTCCTTGCGGCGGCGCAGGATGAAAGGGGCGACGCGTTTTGACAGAATCTCCGCGCGGATCGGATTGCCGTGTTTTTCGATGGGGGTGCGGAAGGCTCGGGTGAATTGCTTGCTGTCGCCCATGAAACCAGGCAGCAGAAAATCGAATTGCGCCCACAGCTCGCCCAGATGGTTTTCCAGCGGGGTGCCGGTGAGGCACAGGCGGTGGCGGGCTTCGATGTCGCGCACGATCCTGGCCGCGCGGCTGCCGGCGTTCTTCACCGTTTGCGCTTCGTCCAGGATCAGCAGGTGCCAGCCGACCTTCGCGAGCACATCGTGGTCGCGCCATAGCAGCGGATAGGTGGTGAGCGCGACGTCGCACTGGTCGATCCGCGGAAAATGTTCGGCGCGATCCTTGCCGTGCAGCGACAGCACGCGCAGGGCCGGCGCGAAGCGTTCGGCCTCGCGCTTCCAGTTGAAGACGAGCGAGGTCGGCAATACCACCAGCGCGGGGCGGTCGAGCCGTCCCGCTTCCTTTTTCAGCAGCAGATGCGCCAGCGTCTGCGCGGTTTTCCCCAGACCCATGTCGTCGGCCAGGATGCCGGCCAGACCCTGTTCGCGCAGGTACTGCAGCCAGGCCAGGCCGTCGCGCTGGTAGGGGCGCAGTTCAAGCCCCAGTCCCTTGGGCGGCTTGACGGGCTTGATGCCGCCCAGGTTCTGCAATTGACGGGCGAACTGGACCACGGCTTCGCCGCCCGCGCCTTTCCAATGTTTGCTGTCCGCGATGTCGGCCAGGCGCGGCGCGTCCAGCCGCGACACTTTGAGAACGCCTTCCGGGCGGGCGTCGAACAGGTCGATGAGGGTGCGCGCCAGCGGTTTCAGGCGCCCGGCCGGGGTGGTGAAACGCACGCCTTCCGGCGTGTACAGGGTGACCGCTTCGGCGTCGCGGATTTTCTTCAGTTTGGCCGCGTCGAGCCAGCGCGCGTCGCGCTGAAACAGATCATATAGCAGCGGCGCCAGCGGCATGCGCCGACCTTCCAGCACCACGCCCAGATCGAGCGACAGCCAGCCGTTTCCGTTGTCCGTGAAGTCGGCTTCCCAGGCATCGGCCTGCAGCACGAAATGGCGGAAGTCGCTGGGTACATCGACTGTCCAGCCCGCCGCGCGCAGCGCGGGCGCGCCGCTGGCGATAAAGTCCGGCCAGGCCGCTTCGCTGGCCAGGCCGAAGAGCGGGTTCTTCTGCCGTGAATGCTGAAAAACCTGCGGCGGCACGGCGGAAAAACCCGCCTTTTCGAGTTGCTTGATGCAATCGGCTTCGCGCCGGGCGTCGCGCTTGACGCGCACCGTTTCGCCTTTTTCAATCGCCCGCCTGCGTTTTGAATACGAATCGAGCTTTCGCACCGGATACAGGCATCTCTGGAATTTCCCGGACAGGCGCTTCTCCCTGCCGTGACGCCATCTTCAACCAGGTGTGCGGCAAAACAGCCGCGTCGCGGCGTTACGAATCACGGGCGGGCAAGGCGGCGCGGGGCATCGATCGTCCTCAACCGCGCCTGGGTTTGCGCACGGCACCCCTTGCGGCCAATCCATTTCGCCATTCCTTACCGATCTGGGCGGCAAGGGCTTCGAGATCCTGGCTGAATGTATCGGCCGCCTGTCTTCGGACGCAGGCCGCGGGCGCGGATGCGGCGTCGATTTCCCGTGTCAGCAGTTCGGTAACGAAGCCTTTCATGCTTTGACCACGCTGGGCGGCCATAGCCTTAACCTTGCGAAACAGCTCGTCTGGCATCTCGATGGTGGTCTTCATGCCGGTTACCGGAAATCAGGAGACCCGTAAAGCTTACTGCCATGCGAAAGACGGATCAATGATTTCCCTTGATGGCCGGACAGGCGGAGGCAGGAACGGCGGGCCTGGAATTTTCGTACGGCACGCCCATGGAACGATGGAATCGATTGATTCCATCAATCGCAACGATGCAGATTATCCGTTTGATGAAGTGATCGATGATGCCTAATATCGCTGCTGTCTTGATCGACATCATTAATCAACCAAAAAGGAGCGAATCATGCAGAACGCGAAATCACCGACCATCCAGAACCTCGAAGCCGCCTTCGCCGGCGAGTCGATGGCCCACATCAAGTACATGTGGTTTGCCCGCCAGTGCCGCAAGGCCGGCGACGAAGCCACCGCCAAGGTGTTCGAGGACACCGCCGCGCAGGAAATGCTGCATGCCTTCGGTCACGCCGAGTTGTTGTTCGCCGACGAGACGATGACCCCGGCCGCGTGCCTGCAGTACGCGATCGACGGCGAAACCCACGAATACACCGAGATGTATCCGAAGTTCCGCCACGAGGCGATGCAGGAAGGCCATGACGCCGCGGTGGCCGAGATCGACGATCAGATCGCCGAGTCGAAGGAACACGCCGAGATGTTCAAGACTGTGCTGGACAAGGCCGCCAAGCGCTTCGCCGCGCTGGCCAAGGTCGAAGAGAAGCACGCCAAGCATTACCAGGCGCGGAAAGACGCAATCACCGCCTGAACGAATCACCGAACACCATTTAACTACTTGAAAGGACACATCATGAAAGCTTGGCAATGCATCGTTTGTGGTTATGTTTACGACGAATCCAAAGGCGACCCGGAGCACGGAATCGCTCCCGGAACCCGCTGGGAAGACGTGCCGGAAGGCTGGGAATGCCCTGATTGCGGCGTCTCCAAGGCGGACTTCGAGATGGTTGAAATCGAAGCAGCCTGAGTCTTGTCGATTCGCAGGAGGCCGCGCTCGACGCGGCCTCACACCAGGGAGATTCCCATGCACCCCATCGTAATTGTCGGTTCCGGCCTCGCCGGATACACCCTGCTGAAGGAAATCCGCAAGCGCGACATGACCACGCCGGTGACCATCGTCACCGCGGACGACGGCGCGTTCTACTCCAAGCCCAACCTGTCGAACGCGCTCACCTCGGGCAAGACGGCGGCGGCGCTGGCGGGCGCCAGCGCCGAGAAAATGGCGACCGAGCAGAATGCGACGGTGCTGCCGCATACCCGCGTCACGGCGATCGACACGCAGACGCGACGCATCCGCACCGACAGCGGCGAACTGGATTACAGCAAACTGGTGCTTGCCATCGGCGCCGATCCGATTCCGCACGGGCTGAGCGGCGATGGCGCTGGCAGCGTGCTGGCGGTGAACGATCTGGCGGATTACGCCGCGTTTCGCGGCGCCATCGACGGCAAGAAGCGCATCACCATACTCGGCGGCGGCCTCATCGGCTGCGAGTTCGCCAACGACCTGGCCCAGGCCGGTTTTGCGGTCGACGTGGTGCACCTCGGCGGCTGGCCGCTGGAGCGCCTGCTGCCGGTCGAGGCAGGCCGGCGCATGGCCGACAGCCTCGCCGCGATCGGAGTGACCTGGCATTTCGGGCGCACTGCAAAAAGCGTCACCCGGGTCGCAAACGGCTATCAGGTGACGCTCGACAACGGCGACGCCATCGATGCCGGGGTCGTGCTTTCGGCGATCGGCCTCAGGCCCCGCACCCTGTTGGCGCAGGCGGCCGGCATTGCGGTGGGGCGTGGCATCCAGACCAACGGCCTGCTTGAAACCGGTTCGCCCGACGTCTACGCGATGGGCGACTGCGCCGAGGTCGAGGGGCTCAACCTGCCCTACGTGCAGCCGCTGATGGTGCAGGCGCGGGCGCTTGCCGCCACACTTACCGGCACGCCGACCCCGGTGGCTTACCCGGCGATGCCGGTGATGGTGAAAACCCCGGCACATCCGGTGGCGGTGTTGCCGCCGAAGATCGGCGCGGCGGGCGGCTGGAAGGTCGAGTGCGGTGACACTGGAATCTGCGCGCTGCATACCGATGCTAGTGGCCGCCTGCAGGGCTTCGCGCTGACCGGCAGCGAAACCGGCCGGCGCGGCGCGCTGGCAAAGGAATTGGCGGCCTGAGTCATGAACCCGGATTATTCATTAGACGATTTATGGCGCGTAGGGCGCACTCCGTGCACCGATTGACGCCAGAAGGTGCACGGTGTGCACCCTACGCAAAGCCTCTCGTCCGAATGAAGACTCCGGCGATTGGCATGAGGTGTCCGGGCGTTTTGACGGATGGAAATTCAGCGACGATCCGAGGGGTGTTTCAAGCCGGCAGGGCTCGGGTTCAGCTTGAAGCTGAAAATCAATGCGTCGGGAATGCATTGTATTTCAACGCGATTGGCGCGGGCCTGAGGGTTTTGGTAAACTGTCGCGCATGAACTTGGTCTTCAATTTCTTCTTTAGCCGCTTTTATCCCACGCCGCAGGCGGTCGGGAGGCGCTGAGACGAACAGCAAGCCTTAACGAAACCGCCAGTCCGCTGGCGGTTTTTTCGTTTAAGAAAGCCGCAGCGGCAGGCCAACGCAAACAACCCGGAGCATAAAAATGTCTGCCACCCGAACCGACGATACCCGCATCGAGCAAAGCGGCGAACTGCTCGCCCCGATGCAGATCATGCGCGAACTGCGCGCCAACGAGGCCGTG
>JAUPLV010000162.1 GCA_030836725.1 Pseudomonadota bacterium
GCGCCGCCCCGTTTCGCAACCTTGGGAGTGATGAATGGGGCGGCCGGTTGTGAGAGATCGGGATCCATCTTCATCGTCGGCCAACCCACTTGACCGATTGTTTTCGATTGCCGACAGCACGCCCGACCGCGCTTCAGGCGAATGGTTGAAGGCCGGACTGTTCGCCTATCTGAACGAACCCGACGGAACGCTTGACCGCTGTTTGGGCGTGGCCGGGACCTTGGGTCGCTCGCCAAGGTTCAGATGGCTGAAGGCGCGCCGTGATTCGCATCTTCGCGCCGCGCTGCTTTTGCTCAATGGCGATTATTCGGCTTTGGCGGATGAAGTCGCACGTTACGACCGAGCCCCCCGGCACGCCCGCGAACGACCCGAGCCGATGGCCGATTGGAGCGCGGCACGCCAAGAGGTTCACCGGGCCGCACAAGTCGGGCTGGCTTTACCGAGAACTCGCGATGGACTCATGCGCACCCTGACGAATGAACCTCCCCTGTTCGCTCTGGACAACCCGCCCGAAACTGGCGACTTCACCACCAACCGATGAGGCAAAAAATGGAATTCACACTCGACGAACTGAGAACACAATCCGCCCGCTTGGTCGCTCTGATTGACCAGTGCAGCCGCGAGTCCGAATCGACCAAGCAGGAAATTACCCGCCTGGCGCACGAATTCGACGAAGCCGCGCGGATGGAATTGCGCACCGGAGACGAAACGCCGCGCCGCGAGGCTGAACAACGTTTGACCGAGGCACGCGCGAAACTGGCCCGGCTGATTGAGCATGGGCGCATGGCTCACCATGAGAGCGTCCGCGTCGATATGGAGATGAGGCGCGCCGAAAACGTCGCGCTCCAAGCCCGTATCGCACGCGCAACTGCGCTGTCTGACGATGTTTTTGCGAAGCTGACGGCGGACCGCAAGGCGCGTGCTGATCTTCTTCGTGGGGTGGCCCTGCTGATGGTCGGGCACCAAAGCATGAATCTCAGCAACTGGGACTGGCCCGGCATCCTTGCGGACGTTTTCAAGTTACCCGACGACGATGAGTTTGAGCCGCACCTTGAAGCCGCAAAAAAGGCGCTGGCATGATGCAAATCGAACCGAAGCCACACGACGACCTGAAGCGAGTGATTTTCGACAGCCACCCGTGGCCATTGGCCGAAGGCTCGACGCCGTACCACGAAGCGGGTCACCTCATCGCCGGACTGGCGCTTGGGATGCCTTGCCATAATGCGCGCATCAGCCCGGACGGCACGGCTGGCCGGGCCGGCGTGCTGAATCCGGTTGGCGAGAACAGCATCACCACCCCGCCGCCGTCGCCGGATGAAGTCGCCGGCATTTACCTCCAGTGCGCGTGCGTGATCTGGCCTGGATTGCCGGCGGCCGAAGCCGCGCTGAATTACGCCGTCATGTTGGTGGCGGGCAGGCAGGCCGAGCTGATTAACGCTGGCATCCGGCTTGGCGGCGAACTGCACTGCCACGACCCTGACCACCAGCAATCCCGCGCCATCCTGGCCGCCACCGGCCAGCGCCTGGCGATGACCTGGGCGCAGAGGAACGCGAGGCACATTCTCACGGCAAAATGGCCGGAAGTCGTGGCCATCGCCGCCGAACTGCGCGAGACAGGCACCTGGACGAACACGGTCGCATGGGTCCGCCAATCAAGAATCCCCGCCACTACCGGATACTGAAAATGCAAGAAGAACTTCTATCGAGCGTGTGCGCGAACGGCGGCGCTTCTGACGAGCTGCGCCGCCGTGTGGCCGCCGGCAACTTGTATGTAGAAGCGTTCGGCTGCGCGGTGCGCGTGGCCGGCGCCGGGGTCGATTTGATCTTGGCCAGGCACACCACCATCACGCCGGCAGACCTTGAGCCCGTCACGCGCATTCAATCGCGCATTCAGTAAGGAACGATCATGTCGAACCCAATTACACGCATCATCCTCACCGCAGTCGACCTCACCAAGGCAGGGATCGCTTCGGCCCGTGCCGGCCTCGATTCGATCGGTACATCCGCCGGCAATCTCAAATCGTTACTGGGCTCGGTCTTTACTGGGCTGTCTGTTGTCGGTTTCATAGGGCAGATGAAATCCGTTGCCAATGAGATGGACAACGCTGTCAAATCGGCCGCTGCCGCAGGTACCAGCGTGGAGAAGTTCAGCGGATTGAGCTACGCGTCCAGCCAGTCTGGCGGCGGGCCTGATGTTCTTCAAAAGAGTCTGATCAAGTTGTCGGGTAGCCTGGAAGAATCGAATGACACGGCAAGTAAAGCAGCGGACACCTGGCGCAAGATGAACCTTGATCCAAAGCAGTTCGACGATTCTGCGGATGCACTGCTGGCTATTGCCGACCGCTTCAAGGCCATGCCTGACGGCATCGCCAAGACCAACCTGGCTGTGGATTTGTTCGGCGAGAAGATCGGGCCGAAGATGATCGCGCTGCTTAATGAGGGCAGCGAAGGTGTCAGGCGGTTAACAGACGAAGGGCGGCAGCTCGGCAAGGTCCTGGATGACGAAACCGGCGCTGCCGCCGTGCGCTTCAACGACACCCTGGACCGGCTCAATGCCCGGAAGGTAAGTCTATTCTCCAAAGCGCTGCCGTCGCTTGAGCAGTACGTCAGCGCGCTTGATGAAATCATTGGCAAAGGTACCGCTCTCGATAAGATCAAGTTCTTCACCACGGGTTACATCGGTGAGGATGTGCTGAATCGCATTTCCGATGCGGGGCAGCGAGTGAAGGACTACACAGCAGAAATCGACAAACTGCAGGGGCAGCTTCAAGAGCTGAAGCGCGTTGAGGGCAATGATTCGCCAAATGTCAAAATTTGGGAGCAGCGGATCGACGCCCTTGAGAAAACCCGTGGAACCTTGATCGCGGCCGAGAAAGAATCCAATGCGGACCGGAAGAAAAGCAGCGACGAAACCACCAATTCGATTGTCGGCAACTATGAGGAGGAAGCGAAGGCTTTCAAGAAATCCACTGGTGAAAAAATCAGCGATGCCGAGCGCCTTAAGGACGCGCTGAATTCGGCCTTTTCTCAAGCGCTCGGCGAGGAGGAGCAATACCTGCGCGAGGCCAAAAATCTGCGCGCGAAGGCCAGCGGCCCGTCTGGCGATCAGAGTGAGGTATCGACGAGGGATGACGCTACGATTGCAGCCCTCAAGTTGCAGCGCTTGGAGGATAGCGGCACGCCGGAGGAGATTCGCAACCAGGCTGAGGCCGTCCGCGAGTTGGCGTCTCGGCTGGAAGACCAGCAGTACTCAGCGTGGCTTGTTGTGGAGGCCACGCTGGCAGAGGCAAAGGCGGCGGAAATATCGGCAGCGGCAGCGCGTGAGCGCGCCGCGGGTTTGGCTGAGCAGATGCAAGCCAACGATGCGCGCCTTGCGGGGTTCGGCAAAGTTCTGGAAGAGATCAGCAAGCCTGCTGCGCTCGATATCGTCTCGACCGCGCAAACGGAAGCATCACTCTCGAAATTGCGCGAAGCGAAGGAGCTTATCGAGTTCATCAACAGCACCCCATTGAAATTAGGCACTGCGGCTGGCGCCCTGGCCGGGGCCCTGCGCAACGAGGCGCTTCAATTTGGCGGAAGAGGATGAGCGCGCCCGCGCCGGAAGCCAGGTCAGAGCTTCAAAGCTTCCTTGGGTTTGCCCGCCGCAAAATCGAGGGCGGATTGACCGCGCAGGAAAAGGACAAGATGGTCAGAGCACTACTGCTGCTACTCAACGGATCGCCCAAAGCGCACCGGCTGGCAAGGATGGTTGACCGGCGCGAAATCAGCGGCGACACGCTGCTGGAATTGATTGGATAGGGGAAGGTGTCAACCAAGCCGAGAAAACGGCGTGGCGGCGATTCTGGCGGGTCTTGTTTGTGCTTGCCGGTCAACGTTAGATAGGGTGCCGCGTGAACGTTGCAATCTGCGAAAAAATAGGCGTATGCTGGAAACGTCAAACCCTTGTTGGATAAGCGGGGCACCGGGCGCGCCAACGCCCAATGCCCCTGACCTCATCGCGTTACGGGAGAACACGACTTGGCTGCAAATCATTCTACACTCGCAACAATCGCGCGCTGCATTTCAGGCGTGCCACGGATAGTCGTTCCAGACATCGGCGTTACGGAAACCGAATCCGGCCGGCTCGCCTTCACGGTCCAGACTCCATTCGAGCCAATCTCTATTGAAGCATCCGGGTGCGAACACAATACCTTCTGGCGCTGCCGTGGAAGCGCCGAATCCCTGGCGGCGCATGGCCTGCTGCGTCTCGATTGGCTGCCCGGCCTCCCCGGCAACAACAAGACGTCACAAACCGTTTTCTTTGGCGGCGATGGCCCCGAACTGTTTCGCGGAAACAGGCGCGGCGGTAAATTTTTTGACGTGGAGTTCATCACCATCAAACGTGTGTCGAGTGCCACCTATGCCGTGGAAGT
>JAUPLV010000163.1 GCA_030836725.1 Pseudomonadota bacterium
CGCGCCAGCACGATGCAGTTGGTGGTGATCAGCGGAATGAAGATCCCCAGCACCAGATACAGCGGATGCACGAACGCGTTCATCGTCAGGTCGATCACGGTGACCAGCGCCGCGATGATGAGGACGAACACCGGGATGCGGATTTCGTTCGGTACGAAATGGCGCACGCCCGACACCGCGCCGCTCGATGCGGCCATCACCAGCGTCGTCGCCAGCCCCAGCGACACTGCGTTGATGACGTTGTTGCTGATCGCCAGCAGCGGGCACAGGCCGAGCAGCTGCACCAGTCCGGTGTTCTGCTTGATCAGGCCGTTGTGGAACAGGCTGCGGAACTCGTCCATCGTCATCATGAGCTTTTCTCCTTGACCGGGTCGGCCTCCCCGGCAGGGGGCGGCGCGACGAATTCCGCGCGGTGTCGCGCAAAATAATCGAGCGCGTTCTTGACGGCCTTGACCACCGCGCGCGGAGTGATGGTGGCGCCGGCGCGGGCGTCGAAAGCGCCGCCGTCCTTGACGACTTTCCAGTGCTTGGGCGCCGGGTTCGCGAGCGACTTGCCGACAAACCGGTCGATCCACGGGCTCTTGGCGCGATCGATGTAGTCGCCGAGGCCCGGCGTTTCGCGGTGGGCGGTGACGCGCACGCCGGTTACGCTTCCGTTCGCATCGATCCCGATCAATAAGGCAATATCGCCGCTGTAGCCGTCGGGTGCAATCGCTTCCAGCACCACGCCGCTGAAATCGTCGCCGCGGCGCGCCATCCACAGAGCGGAGGGCTGGCGTGTGCCCAGCAGGTCATCCGGCGGCACGCTTCGCTGGCTGGCCAGCAGGTCGTTGTCGTAGAGCGTGGCGGGCAGCACCTGGCTCAGCAGCGCGCGCTTGGCGGCCACCTGGCCCCGGGTAATGGTCGGTTCGGTATGGAAATGGGTAAAAGCAAGCATGGCGGTGGCGACGAGCGCGAACACGAACAGGATCGCGCCGGTGCGCAGGGCATTCTTCAGCGCGGCCCGAATCAGCGCGTTCATGCCGGCGGTTCCTTGCCGGCGCCGCCGTAGATGCGCGGCTGGGTGTACTGGTCGATCAGCGGCACGCACAGGTTCATCAGCAGGATGGCGAAGGCGACGCCATCCGGATAGCCGCCCCAGGTGCGGATGACGACGGTGATAAAGCCCGCGCCGAAACCGAAAATCAGCTTGCCGCGCGGCGTTGTGGCGCCCGTCACCGGATCGGTCGCGATGAAGAAAGCCCCCAGCATCACCGACGGCGCGAACAGGTGGAACCACGGCGCGCCGAAGCGGCCGGCGTCGAAGAAATGCAGGAAGCCGGCGGTGAGCCAGATGCCGGCGAGAAAGGCCAGCGGCACATGCCAGCTGACGATGCGCAGCGCCCACAGCAGCAGACCGCCGAGCAGGAATGCCGCCGCCAGCCACTCGAATCCGGTGCCGCCATAGTGGCCGAAAATGGGCTGCGCAAGGATCTCGTCGACCGTCAGTTGCTGCAGCAGGCCGGTTCGCAGCGCATCCAGCGGAGTAGCCATGGTCACCGCATCGAGCGTGGCTTTCGGGATGTCGCCGCCGAAAATCACCATGGCGCTTTGCGCCAGCGTCAGCGGCGCCGCCGTCAGTTCAAGCGGCCCGGCCCATTGCGTCATCTGCACCGGGAACGACACGATCAGCACCGCGTAGCCCACCATCGCCGGGTTGAAAATGTTCTGCCCCAGCCCGCCGTACAGATGCTTGGCCACCACGATGGCGAACAGCGTGCCGGTGACGATCAGCCACCACGGCGCCAGCGATGGCAGCGACAGCGCCAGCAGCCAGGCGGTGACGATAGCCGACAGATCGGTGAGGAACGGCTTGGCCGGGTAGCCGCGCGCCTTCAGCATCGCTGTCTCCGCCGCCAGCGCCGTGACCGTGGCGAGCGCCAGCGTCACCAGGATGCCCGGCCCGAACAGCCAGACATACACCGCGACACCGGGCAGCAGCGCCGTCAGCACCCAGGCCATGACCTGGGTGACGCTGGAGCGATCAAGAATGAAAGGGGAGGGCATCAGGGTTTTTTCTCTTCGGATTCCAGCGGCTGGTGCGCCAGTTCGCGGATTTTAGCCCGGCGCGCCTCGATCTCATCGATCTCGTGCTGGGTGTCGGGCGACAGCGCGTCGGTGTTCTTCGGCGTCACCTCGGCCTTCTTTGCCTGCGCGCGCGCCAGGGCGGCGGCGATCAGCGCCTTCTTGGCGTCGGCGTCCGGCGCACCCGAGACGGAAGGGTCGGCGGCAATCTCGGAGCGCTTGGTCTGCGCCTTGGCGGCGAGCTTCTCGGCCTTTTCCTTTTTCTCGCGTTCCAGCCGGAACTGGCGGAACTCGTGGCGCGCGCGCGCCAGATCGGACGCCCGCTTGTCCTTTTCGCGCGCCCAGATTTCACTCTTGGCATAGCGATAGAAATCGACCAGCGGGATGCGGCTGGGACAGACATAGCTGCAGCAACCGCATTCGATGCAGTCGAACAGGTGGTATTCCTGCGCGCGGCCGAAATCGCCCGACCTGGCGAACCGGAACAGTTCCTGCGGCTGCAACTGCGCCGGGCAGGCATCGGCGCAGCGGGTGCAGCGGATGCAGGGAAGCGCCTTCGGCAGCGGCGGAAACAGCTCGTTCGACTTCACCAGAAGGCAGTTGGTGGCCTTGACCACCGGTGCCTCCAGATCGGGCATCGGCACACCCATCATCGGCCCGCCCATCAGCACGCCGTCGGCGCCGTCCAGTTCGCCCGCAAGCTCGATCAGCCGATGCATCGGCGTGCCGATCAGCGCCTCGAAATTCCGCGGCCGCCGCACGTGGCCGGTCACGGTGACCAGCCGCGAGATCAGCGGCTCGCCGTGGTGAACCGCCCGCGCCAGCGCATGGGCGGTGCCGACGTTGAACACCTGGATGCCGATGTCGGTGGACAGCTTGCCGGACGGCACCTGCTTGCTGGTGAGCGTCTCGATCAACTGCTTGGCGCCGCCGCCGGGGTAGATCGTTGGCACGGCGACGACTTCCACCGCGAAATCCAGTTTTTGCGCGGCAGCCTTCATCGCGGAGAGCGCTTCCGGCTTGTTGTCCTCGATGCCGACGATGATTTCCGTGCAGCCCAGCAGGTGACGCATCACCACCACGCCCTGCAGGATTTCGTCGGCGTGGTTGCGCATCAGCACATCGTCGCAGGTGATCCACGGCTCGCATTCGCAGCCGTTGATGATCAGCGTCGGGCAGGTTTGCGCCGCGCCGGGATCAAGCTTGACCGCGCTTGGGAATACCGCGCCGCCGAGGCCGGCAATGCCCATGTCGCGAAGCTGCATGCGCAGCGCGGCCGGCTCCATCGCGCGGTAATCCAGCGGGCCGTGGGCGATCCATTCGTCGCGGCCATCGGTTTCGATGGCGATGCACTCATCCGGCAAACCCGAGATATGCGGCACGACCGACGGGCCAATCGCACTGACCACGCCCGAACTCGACGCATGAATCGCGACGGAAATGTAGCCGTCCGCCGCTCCGATCATCTGCCCCTTCAGCACCCGGTCGCCCACCTCGACCACCGGCTTGGCCGGGTTGCCGATGTGCTGGCGCAGCGGGATGAACAGCTTTTCGGGCAGCGCCGCCGGGTGAACCGGCTCGTTGCACGACTCGGCCTTGTGCACGGGCGGGTGGATGCCCCCCTTGAATGAATGGAGTTGGCGGCTCATCCCGGTTTCATCCCCGATTGTCCATTAGCCATGAACCGGGTCGTGGCGGAGTATTCCCCCCCCTTGGAAAAAGGGGGAGGCGGGTTGAATTTGCCAATGGATTATTTGGGTTCATGCAACCTGCTTGAGTGTGATGACTGGATATTTCCACTTCCAGTGCGGCAGATCTTCCGCGATCGGCACCATCGAAATGCAGTCCACCGGGCAAGGCGGCAGGCAGAGTTCGCAGCCGGTGCATTCCGACGCGATGATGGTGTGCATCTGCTTGGCCGCCCCGCAAATCGCGTCGACCGGACAGGCCTGGATGCACAGCGTGCAGCCGATGCAGGTGTTCTCGTCGATGAAGGCAACCGATTTCGGCTTGGGCGCGCCATGGGCCTCGTCGAGCGGCTTCGGATCCACGCCCAGCAGTTCGGCCAGCTTTTTCACCCCCTCCTCGCCGCCCGGCGGGCACAGGTTGATCTCCGCCTCGCCCTTGGCGATCGCCTCGGCATAGGGCCGACAACCGGGAAAACCGCACTGCCCGCACTGCGTCTGCGGCAGGATCGCATCGATCTTTTCCGCCAGCGGATTGCCCTCCACCTTGAAGCGGATCGCCGACCAGCCGAGCACCAGGCCGATCGCCACGGCCAGAGCGGCCATCACCAGAATGGCAGTGAGCATTACTTGACCAGGCCCGAAAAGCCCAT
>JAUPLV010000164.1 GCA_030836725.1 Pseudomonadota bacterium
AGCCGCCAAGGTGATCGAGAACACCCAGCGCGATCTCAACATCGCGCTGATGAACGAGCTTTCGCTGATCTTCCACCGTCTCGGCATCGACACGCTGGAAGTGCTGAAGGCCGCCGGCACCAAGTGGAATTTCCTGCCCTTCCGCCCCGGCCTGGTCGGCGGTCACTGCATCGGCGTCGATCCCTACTACCTCACCCACAAGGCCGAAATGCTCGGCTACCACCCGCAGGTCATCCTCGCCGGACGGCGTATCAACGACGGCATGGGCGCCTACGTGGCGCAGGAAACGGTGAAGAACATGATCGCCAACGGCGTGCAGGTGAAGGGCGCCAGGGTCAACGTGCTCGGCCTCACCTTCAAGGAAAACTGCCCGGACCTGCGCAACTCCAAGGTGGTGGATGTGATCCGCGAACTGCAATCCTTCGGCTGCGAGGTGAGCGTGCACGATCCGCTGGGAGAATCGAGGGAAGCCGAGCACGAATACGGCATCAGTCTTACCGCGTGGGACGGCCTGCCCGAGTGCGATGCCATCGTGGCGGCTGTTTCACATGCGGAGTATCTGGAAAAGCCGTTTGGCGAACTCACCGCCAGGCTGAAAAAGGGCGGCGCCTTCACCGACGTCAAATCGGCCTACGATCCGGCTGTTGTGGACGCTGCCGGCTTCGCGCTGTGGAGGCTGTGATGACCGCATTCGACGGGCTGAAGACGCAGCTTCGCGCCGAGCCCAAAACCTGGCTCGTCACCGGCGTTGCCGGATTCATCGGCTGCAACCTGGCCGAAGCCTTGCTGCGGCTCGACCAGCGTGTCGTCGGCCTCGACAACTTCGCCACCGGCCATGAGAAAAATCTGGCCCAGGTGCAGGCCAGCGTCGGCCCCGAACGCTGGGAAAAATTCAGCTTCCAGCGCGGCGACATCCGCGAGCTTGCCGACTGCCACGCCGCCTGCAAGGGCGTCGATTACGTGCTGCACCAGGCCGCGCTGGGTTCGGTGCCGCGCTCGCTGGAAGACCCGCTCGCCACCCACGCCGCCAACAACACCGGTTTTCTCAACATGCTGGTGGCGGCGCGCGACGCCAAGGTCAGGCGTTTCGTCTACGCCGCGTCGAGTTCCACCTACGGCGACCATCCCGGCCTGCCCAAGGTCGAGGATGTCATCGGCAAGCCGCTGTCGCCCTACGCCGTCACCAAGCTGGTGAACGAGCTGTATGCCGACGTGTTCGGCCGCTGCTACGGCATGGAAAGCATCGGCCTGCGCTACTTCAACATCTTCGGCCGCCGCCAGGATCCCAATGGCGCCTACGCCGCCGTGGTCCCCAAATGGGTCGCCAGCATGGTCCACAACGAGCCGGTGTACATCAACGGCGACGGCGAAACCAGCCGCGACTTCTGCTACATCGACAACGTCATCCAGGCCAACCTGCTCGCCGCCACCAGCCCGCATGCGGAGGCCGTGAACCAGGTCTACAACGTCGCCGTCGGCGACCGCACCACGCTCAACCAGCTGTTCGAGGCGATCCGCTCCCTGCTGGCGCCGAAGTTTCCCCATCTCGCCGGTTACAAGCCGGTCTACCGCGACTTCCGCGCCGGCGACGTGCGCCATTCGCTCGCCGATATTTCCAGGGCGCGCACGCGGCTGGGCTACGAGCCCACCCACCGCATCGGCGAAGGTTTGGCCGAGGCGATGGACTGGTACGTGCGGGATCTGGGATAGAGGCGCATCCGCTTCCGCCCCGCTGCGCCGGAAACCGCTGGCGGGGTCTGGCGCAAAGCGCCCGCGCCGGAATTCGGCATAATGGCGCGATGACGTATCCCCGAATCGTTCGCTGCTTTCTAGCCGGCCTGCTCCTTGCCGGCCCTGGCTTTGGTGCCGCCGCCGAGCTTCCCGCGGCCTTCACCGCCGCGCTGCAGCAGGCCGGCATTCCGCTCGACCATGTGGCGGTGGTGGTGCAGCCGCTGGATGCCGAAAACCCCTTGCTCAGCCACAATGCCGAGGCGGCGCTGAATCCGGCCTCGGTGATGAAGCTGGTCACCAGTTTCGCCGCGCTCGATCTGCTTGGCCCCGGCTACGTGTGGACGACCAATGTCTGGGCCGACGGCACCATCGAGAACGGCGTGCTGAGCGGCGATCTCGTCATCAAGGGCCATGGCGATCCCACCCTGACGCTGGAGCGAATGTGGCTGCTGCAGCGCGAGTTGCGTGCTCGCGGAGTCCGCCACATCCGCGGCAATCTGGTGCTCGATCTCAGCCATTTCGAGCTGCCGGCGATCGACCCCGGCGCCTTCGACGGCGAGCCGCTGGCCCCGTACAACGCCGCGCCGGGGCCGCTGGTAGCCAACTTCAACGCGACCACGCTGCGCCTGAAACCGGACGGAGAACAGGTACTGATCGTGCCGGACATCGCGCTGCCGGGGGTGGCGCTGACCTCGCGTCTGATGCTGACCGACGGCGCGGAATGCAACGGGTGGAAGGATGCGATCACCCCGGTCTTTCCTGATCCCGAACGCCTTGAGCTGGTGGTCAGCGGGCGCTATCCGCGCGGCTGCGGCGAGCAGCCCTGGACGCTGAATTTGTTCGAACCGGCGGCGACCTTCGATTTCATTTTTCGCGGCCTTTGGGCGGAGTCGGGCGGGACGCTGACCGGTTCGACGGTACCGGGGATGGCGCCAGCGACCGAGCCGCTGCTGAAGTTCGCCTCGGAGCCGTTGGCCGATGCGCTCACCCGCCTCAACAAATATTCGAACAACCTGATGACGCGCAACCTGTTCCTGACGCTGGGCGCGGAAGCCTTCGGCGCGCCGGCGACACTGGACAAGAGCACGCGGGCGGTGCGCGAAGTGCTGGCGCGGCGCGGCGTGCCGACGAAAAAGCTGGTGCTGGAAAACGGCGCCGGATTGTCGCGCATCGAGCGCATCAGCGCGGACGCGCTGAACCGGATGCTGCGGGCCGCATACAATAGCCCGCTGCACGCCGAATTCGAGTCGGCACTGCCGATCGTCGCCATCGACGGCACTCTGAAGCGGCGTTTCAACGGCAGCGCGCTCAGCGGCAACGCGCATCTTAAAACCGGCTCTCTGCGCGATGTCAGCGCGCTGGCCGGTTATGTCTACACGGCCGGCGGCCAGCGAATCAGCTTCGTCATGCTGGTCAACCACGCCAACGCCCGCAAAAGCGAGGCGGCGCAGCAAGCCCTGCTGGAGTGGGTGCATACGACTCCACACGGGCTTCAGCCCGTAGTGGATCGGAGTCCTTTAGGGCATACGACTCCACACGGGCTTCAGCCCGTAGTGGATCGGAGTCCCGTTCAGGGAGAAATCGATGAGGGCGCACTGCGGTGAACCCGGCTTGCCGTGCGATGGGACTGTTCCTGGTGCTGCTGGCGCTGTTCCAGTCGCTGCCGGTGGCGGTGGAAGCCTGGGAGGCCAGGCAGTGGCCGGATGCCGTGTCGGAATGGATCCGGCTTTCACTGTTGCCGGCGGCGCTCTGGCTGTACCTGCGCTATTTCAGCTTTCTCGGTTGCCGCCAGTGCGGGGACGATACGGAGCATTCCGACAAGCCGCCGCATGGCTGACGCGGATCGCGGCAGCCATGAAATGGCGATGCGCGATTGTCCCTATCCGGGCTGCAACAGGTCGATCCTGAAGCTTTCCTCGAAGGGCGGCACATTGCATTCGATGATGTCGGAGGGCGCGACATCGAGACGCACGCCGACGATGTCGGTGCGCACCGGCAGTTTCGACGCGCCGCGATCCACCAGCACCACCGTGCGGATTTCCTCAGGCTGTCTGCCGGCCAGATATTCGACCGCGCGCAGCATGGAATGCCCGCGATACATCACGTCATCCACCACCAGCACGGTGTGGCCGGCAAGGTCGAGGCTGGCGTGGGTGGGGTTTTCGGTCAACTGCGTTTCCGGATGGAGCAGGGTGAGATCGTCGGCATAGCGCTTGATCTTGAGGTCGAGCCGGACGCAGTCGGTCAGACCCCAGGTTTCGATCAGTCGGGCATGCAGCCTGTCGGCCAGGGGCGCGCCGCGGCGCAGGATGCCGACGATGGCGATGCGGGTGCGCCCGGTCAGCAGTCCCGCCGCCTGGCGCGCCATGTCGCCGACGATGGCATCGAGCTGTTCGGTCGTGTAGAGGCAGGTGCGGCTGCCTTTTGGTTTGTCCGTCATGATGGCGATCCTTGCAGGCCCAGATCCTTCCACATCGCATCCACCCGCGCCTTGACCGCCGCGTCCATTTCGATCGGCGTGCCCCATTCGCGGCTGGTTTCGCCCGGCCACTTGTTGGTGGCGTCGATGCCCATCTTGCTGCCCAGCCCCGAGACCGGGCTGGCGAAGTCGAGATAGTCGATTGGCGTGTTCTCCACCAGCAGCGTGTCGCGCGCCGGATCGACGCGGGT
>JAUPLV010000165.1 GCA_030836725.1 Pseudomonadota bacterium
GCTGGAACTGCCCCTGCGTCGGCATCCGCGAAACCGTGGGATTTTCCTTCCGCGACCGCACCGTGCGCGGCAAATGGGCCTGGGCGCTGCGCCACAGCAAGTGGTTTTTCTTCGTCTTCTACGCCGGGGTGATCGTAGTCACCCTGTACCCGCCCAACACCTGGACGGTGAGCTTCGTCGGCCTGTTCTACCTCACCGTCGCGTTCACCTACTTCGGCACCTTCTTCGCCGCGCCGCTGGTCGGCAACCGTTTCTACTGCCGCTACCTGTGCCCCTACGGCGCCACCTTCGGCCTGCTCAACCACGCCGGCTTCTACGGCATCCAAATGGACACCGACAAGTGCGTCGACTGCCGCCGCTGCGAGGAAGTGTGCGACATGGGCATCCCGGTGTGGCAGCAGGGCAAGGCCAGCGGCCGCGTCACCGGCATCGAGGACTGCATGGGCTGCGCGCGCTGCGTGGTGTCGTGCCCGTCTGAAGCGCTGGAGATCCGCGACGTGCGCAACTGGTTCAACCCGCAGCTCAAGCAGACCGCATCCCATCTGCTGGGCAAGCCGCTGCCGGCGTCGACGCCGCGCGTGCTGCCGGCAGCACGACCTGCTGCCGAGCGCCTGGCCGGCTGGGACGAAGGCGTCGTGCCCGACGATCTCGACACCGTCCGTGCGCAGGCCGCGCGCTGCGTGGACTGCGGGGTGCCGGGTTGCCGTAGCGCCTGCCCGCTGGCCAACCGCATCCCCGACTGGCTGCAGGCGGTGGCGCGCGGCGACACCGCCAGCGCCGCCGCGATCCTCGCCGAGACCTCGGCCCTGCCCGAGGTGTGCGGCACGCTGTGCCCGCAGCACCGGCTGTGCGAGGGCGCCTGCACCCGCGACGGCGAAGGCGAGGGGCTGAAAAACGGCGCGGTGACCATCGGCGCGCTGGAGCGCTGGCTTGGCGCGGCCGCGCTCGATCTGCCGCCGCCCGCGCCGGTCGCCCGCAGCGGCAGGAGCGTGGCGGTGATCGGCGCCGGGCCCGCAGGGCTGGCGTGCGCCGACCGGCTGGTGCGCGAAGGCGTCGCGGTCACCATCTACGACCGCAATCCCGCTGCCGGCGGCCTGCTCGCCAACGGCGTGCCGCCGTTCAAGCTGGACAAGACCCTGCTGGCCCGCCGCGTCGCCCGCCTGGAGGCGATGGGGGTGCGCTTCGAACTGGGCGTGACGGTGGACGCACAACGCTTCGACCAACTGCTGGGCAATCACGACGCCGTGTTCCTCGGCACCGGCGCGCAGCGATCACGGCCGGTTTCCCTGCCGGGGCGGGAACTGCCCGGCGTGCTCGACGCCCTTGATTTTCTCGCCGCGGTCAACGCCGGCACGGCGCCGTCTCTGCTCGGGAAACGGGTACTGGTGCTGGGCGGCGGCGACAGCGCCATGGACTGCGCGCGCAGCGTCCGCCGCCTGGGCGCCGCCGTTGCCGTGGCGACGCGCGGCGACTTCCGCGCCTCGCCCAAGGAGATCAAAGCCGCGCGCGAGGAAGGCGTGGAACTGCTGGCGCAGCACGTGCCGCAGTCGCTGCTGGGTAGCGGGGTGGTCGAAGGTGTTCGTTTCGATACTTCCGCAACGGCGCGCGACCTGCCCGCCGACCGCGTCATCCTCGCCCTTGGTCAGGTGCCGGCGCCGCCGTCCTGGCTGGCCGCCCACGGCGTGATACTGGACGAAAGCGGCCGCATCGTCGTCGACGGCCAGGGCCGCACCACCCACCCGAATCTCTACGCTGGCGGCGACAACACGCGCGGCCCCGACCTGGTGGTCACCGCGATGGCGGACGGCCGCCATGCCGCCGAGGGCATGCTCGACGCCTTCAGCCTGCGCGGCCGGATCAAGAATCAGGCGCGGCAGTGGCTGCCGGCCGCGGTGAAGACCGTGCCGGTGGCGACCGCGGAGACGGCGCCATGAAATGCGCGCCGCTGCTGATCCTGCTGCTGGCCGCCGCCCCGGCCCTCGCCGGCCATCCCTGGGGCGGGGTGGACATCTGCGAGGCGCGCAAGGATATCGTGCCGCCGGGCATCGATCCCGCCCTGCTGCCGGAGCGGGATTCGCCCGGCGCGCAGGTGCTGCAGCGTACCTGCACCCAATGCCACAACCTGCCCGGCCCCGGTCGCCACACGCGCGAGGAATGGCCGACGGTGCTCACCCGCATGGAGACCCTGATGAAGGTATCGCGCTTCTACCGCGGCCTGCTCGGTCCGGTGGCCATGCCGGATGCGGGAGAGCGGGCCGCGCTGCATGCTTACCTTGATGCCTACGCGCTGCGCCCGCTGCCGCCACGCGCCGCCGGCCTGCCCACCGATGGCGCCGAACGCCTGTACCGCGAGGCCTGCGGCGACTGCCACGCCGCCCCCGATCCGCGTGCGTATCCGGCGGCGGCGTGGCCGGCGCTGCTGGCGCGCATGGACGGCCACCGCGCGACCATGGGCCGCCCCCTCATGACGGGCGCGCAACGCGCCGCGGTGGAACGCTTCAGCGGCCTGGCGCAGGGCGGCCCGGCGGTGGCGGCGGGTTCCGGTCATCAGGGCGTGGCCCTGCCCTTGCCGGAATCCGGTGCCGGGGCCGCCGATCCGCTGGGCCGCCTGGCGAGCCTGGCGGCCTTTTTCGGGCTGGCCGGCCTGGGCTTGTGGCGTTGGCGGCGGGGGCGGACATGAGCACATCGTCCCGCCCGAGAATGGCCCGCTATGCCTGGGGCGTGCTGGTGGTCGCCGTGCTGGCGATCGCCGCCGGCTACGGCTGGGTGGCCTGGAGCAAGGGCGGCCCCGGCGACGGTCTGTATTCGCGGCTGTGGCAGCCCGACAAGGTGTTCGGCTACTGGCACCCGGTGCGTTTCCATGCCTACGACGGCCCCATGAGCGGCCGCTTCGAGGGCCCGCAGTGCGTCGAGTGCCACGATTCACTCACCCCCGGCGTCGTCGCCGACTGGCGCGCCAGTCGCCACGCCACGCCGAAGGATGGCAAGACGGTGTACTGCGACAGCTGCCACGGCAACGACCACGCCAATCTGCGCATGCCCGACAAGGCGGTGTGCGGCGGCTGCCACGCCACCCAGCATACCCAGTTCCAGGACGAGCGCCGCTTCGGCTTTCCCAGCCACGCGCTGGCCACCGAGCGGGCGGTCGACGCGCCCCATTTCGTCGACAAGCCCAAGGCCGAGGTAACCGCCTGTCTGCAGTGCCATTCGGTGGCGTCCAAATGCGACTCCTGCCACACACGGCACCTGTTCAGCGCCGCCGAAGCGCGCCGCCCCGAGGCCTGCATCACCTGCCATTCCGGCCCACCCCATCCGGACGACGAGACCTTCTTCGCCTCCGCCCACGGCCAACTCTATCTGGCCGAGGGCGATCAATGGGACTGGTCCAAGCCGCTCGCCAAAGGCAACTACAAGGCCCCCACCTGCGCCTACTGCCACATGAGCGGCGGCAAACACCAGGTGGCCGACAAGACCATCTGGAAGTTCGGCCTGCAGCAGGTGAACCCGCTCACCTCCGGCAACCAGGTGCGGCGCGCGCAATGGGTGGCGGTGTGCGCCGACTGCCACGACGCCGAGTGGTCGAGCCAGCAGCTGGCCGGGCTGGACGCCGAGCGCAAGCGCGCCTGGCCCCTGCTCTATGCCGCCGAGCGTGAATTGAAGGGGCTGCGCAGCGACGGTCTGCTGCATCCCACCGCCGACGAGCGCCCACCCTATCCGCTGGACAAGTCGGGCGCATTGTTCGCCCGCGAGCGTATCGGCTTCTTCGAGGGACAGTCCTCCGCCTTCTACAACGTCTCGCCGATCGAGCGCGACTATTTCGAGATGTGGTACTTCGACAACCTCGGCGCCTATAAGGGCGCCGCCCACGGCGCACCGGACGCCGTCGCGCGCGGCCATGAAAAGATGAACACGGCGCTGGAAAACATCAAGCAAAAGGCCCAGACCCTGCGCCAGCAAGGCAAGCCGCCCGCCGCCGGCCCCTGGTGGATCGAGGGCGAATACACCGGCCACAACAAGGTGAACAACTGATGGCTGCGCGGATTCTGATTTCTTATTGCCGCGGTGCAGGTTTTCTCCCCTCCCCCTTGAGGGGGGAGGGGGAGAGGGTGGCAACGGCCGCTCTCCTTGCGCACTTCACCCTCTCCCCAGCCCTCTCCCCTCAAGGGAGAGGGAGCGCGGTGGGTATGGCACATCGGTTCCTGCGAGGGCTTGCGATCCTGCTGCTGTCGTTCGGCGTCGCCCATGCGCAGCCGCCCGCCGGCCCGTTCAGCGACGCCCAGTGCATCGCCTGCCACGGCCCGGAGAGCGCGGAAGTGCACGGCTGGCGCCTGTCCAAGCACGGCGTGCTGGTGCGGATCAGCACGCCCGGCCGCGCACCGGGTTGCGTCGGCTGCCA
>JAUPLV010000060.1 GCA_030836725.1 Pseudomonadota bacterium
CGCCTGTCCTGGCGGCATCCGATGACCAAACTCCTGCTGGCCAGCCCGGCGGTACAGACGCTGCGGCTGATCGGGCGGCAGTTCCCCTTGCTGCGCGCGCCCAGCGTGGTCGACCCCAACCCGCACATGCAGCAAACACACAATGACTGGAGAAACTGGCTTGGAAAGTTCTACCCCGGTTCCCGCTGACGCCGCCGCGACAAGCGCGCCCGTCGTCAGCGTCCGTTCCGCCAGCAAATACTATGGCGCGGTGCATGCCGTCGACAGCGTCGATCTCGATGTCGGCCACGGCGAGCTTTTCGGCCTGATCGGCCACAACGGCGCCGGCAAGAGCACGCTGTTCAAGCTGATGCTCGGCCTGATCCCGCTCACTTCCGGCGAGATCCGCATCGACGGCGCCGCGGTCACCGGCGGCGGGTTTCGCGAAGTGCGCCGCAAGATCGGCTACCTTCCGGAGAACGTGGTCCTCTACGACAACCTCACCGGGCTGGAGACGCTGCATTTCTTCGCCCGGCTGAAGGGCGTGCCGGCGCGCGAATGTCCCGCCGCGCTGGAGCGCGTCGGACTCGCGCACGCCGCGTCGCGGCGCGTGCGCGAATACTCCAAGGGCATGCGGCAGCGGCTGGGGTTCGCGCAGGCGCTGCTCGGACGGCCGCAGATCCTGTTCCTCGACGAGCCGACCTCGGGCCTGGATCCGGAGGCGATCCGCGATTTCTACGCGATCCTGCGCGGCCTCAGGGACCAGGGCGTGACCATGATCCTGACTTCGCACATCCTCGCCGAGATCCAGGAGCGCGTCGATCGTCTCGCGATCATGTCCGCCGGCCGCATCCAGGCCATCGGCACGGTCCAGTCCCTGCGCGAGCAGATCGACCTGCCGCTGTGGTTCGACATCCGGCTCGAACAGGCGGACGTCGAACGGGTGCGCGACGCGCTTGCCCATCTGCCGATCGCCGCCATCGAGGCCCACGGCGACCGCATCGCCGTGCAGTGCCGGCGCGATGCGAAGATGCAGGTTCTGGAAGCGCTGGCCCGTCTCGACGGCAAGGTGCTCGACCTGCACGTGCGCGAACCTTCACTCGAAGACGTGTTCTTCGGCTTTTCGGATTAGGGAACATCATGGAATTTGCCCAAATCGCCACCATCGCCGGCAAGGAATTCTGGGACCGCATCCGCAACCGCTGGGTGCTCGCGGTCGCCGTGGTGTTCACCGTATTCGCCCTGGTGATCGCCTATTTCGGCGGCGCCCAGCAGGGCGCGGTGGGCTTCCGCTCGATCGAGTTCACCATCGCCAGCCTGGTCAGCCTGGTGATCTATCTGATCCCGCTGATCGCGCTGATCCTCGGCTTCGACGCCATCGTCGGCGAACGCGAGCGCGGCTCGCTCGACCTGCTGCTGTCGATGCCGATCACCCGCTTCGAGCTATTGATCGGCAAGTATCTTGGCCTCGCGGCCGCGCTGGCGTTTTCCACCGTGGCCGGCTTTGGCCTGGTCGCCATCGTGCTCTCGACGCAACTCCAGCTCGATGCGCTGCTCCACTACTTCGGCTTCATGGTCAGTTCGGTCCTGCTCGGCATGGCCTTCCTCAGCCTCGCGGTGATGGTGTCGGCATTCGCCGCGGATCGCACCCGCGCGTCGGGCATGGCGATCGCGCTTTGGTTCTTCTTCGTCCTGGTGTTCGATCTGCTGCTGCTGGGGGCGCTGGTCGTCACCGGCGGCCACTACGGCGGCGAGATCTTTCCCTATCTGCTGCTGGCGAACCCGGCCGACGTGTTCCGCGTTCTGAATATCTTTGCCATGGACGACGTCCGTACCCTGTACGGACTGGCAACCGTTTTCCCGCGCGCGCTGGCCGAGCCCTGGCTGCTGGGTCTGGTGATGCTGGCCTGGATTGCCGCGCCGCTGGGTATCGCAACCTGGAGATTCCGTAAATGAACCCTGTACGACGCACGCTCATACTTGCCGCACTGGCGGCAACCGCGCTCACCGCCTGCGGGCAGACCGAGACAGCGACCAAACTCGATCCGATCGAGATCGGTCGCGGCACTTCCTGCTCCCTCGACGGCATGCTGCTCGGCGATTATCCCGGCCCCAAGGCGCAGATCCATTATGCCGGCCAGGCGGAACCGGATTTCTTCTGCGACACCGTGGAAATGTTCCACACCCATCTCAACCCCGAACAGGTCAGGGGCGTGCTCGGCATGTTCGTGCAGGACATGGGCAAGGCCGACTGGGATGAACCGAAAGACCACTGGATCGACGCGAAGCAGGCATTCTACGTCCACGGCAGCAAGCGGCGCGGGTCGATGGGACCCACGATCGCAAGCTTCGCGCAGGAAAGCGACGCACAAAAATTTGCCGCCGAACATGGCGGCAAGGTCTACCGTTTCGCCGACATCACGCCCGACATGGTGGTGCTGGACGGCGGCGCAATCCACGACAGCAACATGTAACCGATATGACCAGCTTTTTTGGCAATCTTAACCCCGACACAGCGGAAGAACTCGAACAATTGTCCCGGCTCGTCTATGAGTTGCGCGAGAACCGCAATACCGTTCTCGAAACACATGGGGCGGCGGACGAGGCAGCGCTGCTGCAGCTAATCCAGACCGGCGCGGTGGCCGAACACCCCGCCTACGAGAACTATCTTGCCGCGCGGATTCTCGCCGATACCCGGGATACGGCCCGAGAAATGCTCGCCGAGCGCCTCAAGGAGGTCGCCTGATAATGAGCCTGAATTTCGAACTCGTTTCCGCGATTGAAGCGGCCTTTGGCGATGACCTCGAAAGCCCGGTCGAGCAGAAGCAGGATGCGCTGATCATCAGGCTGAAGAATGGCGTGATACTGGGCGTTCGCTTTGCCGCGGCCGATGCCTATTCGCTGCGCTGGATCTACGGCGAAGCCGAATCCTGCATCGACACCGCCCCGATCCATCGCGACCTGGCGACCTTTCCCAACCACTTTCACGATGCGGACGGCCGCGTCATGGCCGACCCGATCACCCGGCCCGGCGACCTCCCGCAGGACAACCTGCGGAAACTGGTTCGCGCCCTGCTGGACAACCCGATGCTCGGAGCCGAGAACGCTGCATGAAGCGTCTGCCAGCGAAACTCCTGCCTCTGGGCGGCATCGTGTTCACCGTCGTCATCGCCGCCGTCCTGCTGCTGCCGCGCGACAATCCGGCAGTGCAGAACCTGGACGATATAACGAACGATCTTTGCATCGTCGCGCCCACAACGCCCTACGATCCCGATTCAGGGCTGGACATGCTCGATCCCAGGCCGGTCCCCGACGATGCGCGCTGTCCGGTGTGCGGCATGTATCCGGCCCGCTTCCCGAACTGGGCGGCGCAAACCGTCTTCAAGGATGGGGCCGCGCACTTTTTCGACTCGCCGGTGGACCTGTTTGCTTTCCAGCAAAGGCTCAGCAAGGACAAGCGCTACTCCCTTAACGATGTCGCGATCAGTTTCGTGAGCGATTTTGAAACCGGCCACAAGATCGAGGCGCAGCACGCCTTTTACGTCCATGGTTCCAGCGCCGTCGGTCCGATGCGCGACGCCGACCTGCCCGCCTTTGCCAGCCGCGAGGCGGCCGATACGCTAGCCCGCAGCCGCGGCGGCAAGGTGCTGGCCTTTGCCGACATCACCCCCGAACTGATCCAGTCGCTGAACCGCAGCGTGCATCATCGCCACTGACACCCATCCGCCGGACGCATAAAAAACGGGGGGAGACCTAAGTCTCCCCCCGTTTTTTACCAAACTTCCGTCGTTAGCGCTTTGCGCTTATTTTGACAGCCCAACCATATGGTCGACCGCCGCCTTGACTTCGTCGTCGGTCAGTGCGGCAGCCCCTCCGCGAGGAGGCATCACGCCTTTTGCACCGGCGAATCCTTCGAGCGCATGCTTGTACAGCATGTCGTTACCCTGTTCGATGCGCGGACCCCAATCGGCTTTGTCGCCGGGGATCGGTGCGCCGGCAGCGCCCGAGCCATGGCACAGCGAACAGACCTTGTTAAACACGCTTTTGCCTACGGCATTTTCAGCCGCGGCGGGCTCCGCCGACGGGGCCGGTGCAGCCGCCTCGGGCGCAGGTGCGGGTGCTTCCGGGGCGGCGCTTTCCTGCTTGCCGCAGGCGCTCAGCAAAACCGCAAGCGAAACGGCCAGGGCAAGTGATGTCTTCTTCATGGGTAACTCCTGTTAATGGGGGCTGTTTGAAGGCCCTTGATGGGTGAGCTGAATCCAGGGGGCCGTCGTTACATCGCTGACGGGCCTGCCCCGGACCTGATTCAAATCGGTAATATCGAAAGTGCAGAAATATAACATGCTCAATATTCAAGCGGTTCCATGCATGAAGAGTTACCCCCGATATTTCGCGTGCAGCGTCTCATTTCAGGCATATTTCGGATTTTCCGTTAAAGAACATTGGATCATGGAATTACCACCAATACCACTTTAGAGGTAGTTTTTGGCCGTATGAAGGGCGCGCGCATCTTCCCATTCACGATCATCCGAATACACTACGGCCCACATTTCGGACAATAGAGTCCTGTTATTGTAAGCCGGGACATGGCGAAGGGACTGCCGGAACATCAGCCTGGCGTAGAATCCCACCGCGGCGGCGCCTGAGTTGAGACTGGCCGCCGCGGAATTTATAGAGAAGCACCGACAGGAGGAATGATTATGAGCGCCAATCTGCCCGAACGCGATGCCGAGGGTTATCTTGTCGATCCCGGCGACTGGAACGAGGACGTGGCCCGCGCCCTGGCCAGGGAAGAGAACATCGAACTCAACGACGACCACTGGGACGCCATCCGCTTCATGCGCGACTTCTACGAGGAGAACCAGGTGGCGGCCGATGCCCGTTTCGTCATCAAGCATCTGGCCGAGCGCATGGGCAGGGACGCGCAGAAGCAGCTGTTCGTGCTGTTTCCCTACGGCTACGTCAAGCAGGCCTGCAAGATCGCCGGCATGCGCCGCCCGCGCGCCTGGAGCACGGGCTGAATCTCCGCACACACAGACTGAAAGCGAACCCTTATGGCTTTACTCTCCCTCGAAGACCCGAGAAAACACCCCGTGCCCGCCGGGCTGGCGCCCTTCGCCCGCGGTTTCCGGCCATTCTTCCTGGCCGCCGGCGGCTATGCCGTGGTGATGATGGCGCTGTGGCTGCTGGCGCTGAGCGGCAGTTTCAATCCAGGCGAACTGTCGCCGCGCTTCTGGCACGGCCATGAAATGCTGTTCGGTTTCGCCGTTGCAGTGATCGCCGGATTCCTGCTCACCGCCGCGCAGAACTGGACCGGCATCCCGACGCCGTCCGGAAAGCCGCTGGCCGCGCTGTTCCTGCTGTGGCTCGGAGGGCGTGTGAGCTTTCTGCTTCCAGGCCTGCCGGCGGGACTGGTCGCGGTGATCGACCTGGCCTTCCTGCCGGTGCTGGCGCTTACGCTCGCCTTGCCCCTCCTCAAGGCGAAGCAGCTGCACAACTACCCCTTTCCGTTCATGCTGCTGGTGCTGACCGCGGCCAACGCCCTGGTGCATCTGGAAGCGCTCGGCTGGACCGACGCCAGCGCCAGTCTGGGCTTGAATCTGGCCGCCTATGTGGTAGTCATGATGATGACCCTGATGGGCGGACGGGTGATCCCCAGCTTCACCGACAACAAGCTGCGCACCCGCGCGCGGCGCTGGAAACCCATCGAATGGCTGGCACCGGCGGCCACGATCGGCGCCCTGATCGCCGCGCTGATCGCGCCCGCTTCGATCGTCACCGCCCTGCTCGCCGCCATCGCGGCAGCGGTGCATGCCATCCGGCTGGCGGGCTGGTACACGCCCAAACTCTGGTCGGTACCGCTGCTGTGGATCCTGCACCTGGGTTACGCCTGGATCGCCGTTGGCTTCGCGCTTCTGGCCCTGTCGGCGGCGGGCGCGATCACAACGGCCACCATCGCGCTGCATGCCTTCACGGCGGGCGGCATCGGCGTGATGACCCTGGGCATGATGGCGCGCGTCTCGCTCGGCCACAGCGGCCGCATGCTGGAACCGGCGCCGCTGATGACCCTGGCTTTCGTCGCGGTCAATCTGGCCGCGCTGATCCGTGTGGGGATGCCGCTGTTCTTCCCGGCGGCGCATATGCAAAGCATGGCCGCCGCCGGGCTGGTGTGGATGGTCGCGTTCGGCCTGTTCACCGCGATCTACACGCCCATCCTGCTGCGCCCGCGGATCGACGGCCTGCCGGGCTGAGGCTCGGGAAACGACGCGAACCACGCCCTCGTCGCCCCGGCTGCTTGAGTAAACAGAAGGGCGGATCAACGAAGAAGGGGGTCATCATGGTATTCGCCAATCGCAACCAGGCTGCCGACCAGCTGTCCATCGCGCTCGAAAAATACAAGGGCCGGCATCCGCTGATCCTCGCCATCCCGCGCGGGGCGGTGCCGATGGGCCAGCGCCTGGCCAGGGCGCTGGGCGGCGAACTCGACGTGGTGCTGGTGCGCAAGCTGCGGGCGCCGTTCAATCCGGAATTCGCCATCGGCTCCGTCGACGAGTCGGGCTGGACCTATATCGCCGAATACGCCGAATCGACCGGCGGCACGCCCGCCTACCTGGAACAGGAAAAACAGGCCCAGCTGGACACCATCAAAAAGCGCCGCACGCAGTACACGCCGCTGCGCCCGCCGATCGATCCGGCGGGACGCATCGTGATCGTGGTCGACGACGGACTGGCCACCGGGGCGACGATGATTTCCGCGCTGCACGCCCTGCGCGACAGGAAGCCGGCGAAGCTGGTCTGCGCGGTGCCGGTGGCGCCGCCGGATACGCTGGAAAAGATCAGGGGCTATGCCGACGAAGTGGTATGTCTGCAGGCGCCGATGTTCTTTCAGGCGGTCGGGCAGTTCTATGCGGACTTTCCGCAGGTCGACGACAGCGAGGTCGAAGCCATTCTCAGGCAAGCCGGCTGATTGCCCTTCCCTTGTGGGAGGGTCGCCCCGGCCCGATTTTCGCACCGTCTCAATCCCCACGGCATCGGGGCGAGGGCGCCCCTCCTACAAGGGCGGGTTCAGCGCGGCTTCACCCGCGTTCCATCGCCGATCTTGTCGTCCGGGTGGCTGACCACCCGGGCGCCGACGCCCAGTCCGGACAACACCTGCGTCGCCAGCCCGGCGCGGTGGCCCGTCTCGACCGGGGTCAGGCGCACGCGGCCGCCTTCCACCGCGAAAACAGCCCAGCCTTCGCCCTGTCTGAACAGTGCGCTGGTCGGCAGTTGCAGCACGTCGTCGGCCTCCCACAGCACGAAGCGGGCTTCCACCCGGTAACCGTCGCCAAGGGGCTGCCAGGTTTCGCGCGGCGCGGCGAAGTCGACGATGACGCGCACCCGCTGCTCCTCGACGCCGAGCGCCGAAATCTTGGTGAAACCGCTGGGTTCGACCACCCGCACCCTGCCCTCAACGGCCCGATCGCCGCCCCATCGGTCGAGGATGACTTTGGAGCCGGGGGTAATTTTGACCGCGTGGGTGGACAGGACCTCCACCTCGATTTCGAGGCTGTCGGGGTTGCCGATCTCGAGCAGCGGCTGGCCGGTCGCCACTGCGCCCTCGCTTTCCTGGATCAGCTTCAGCACGCGTGCCGCCACCGGCGCACGCACCTGCAGCACGTCGGCCGCACCGCCGTTCTGCAGGCGGTCGGTGCTGGCGACGGCGGCACGCGCCATCTCGAGTTCGAAGCGCGCCACCCTGACCGCGTGTGTTGCGGCCTGCTGCACGGCACCGACGCGAGTCTCCGCACTGCGGGCGGCATCGAGCGCCTGTGCGGAGAGGAAATTCGATTCGCGCAGGGATTCGGCGCGGGCGCGCTCCTGCTGCGCCAGCTGTGCGGCGGCGGCGGCGGCGAGAGCGTTTTGCTCGGCCACCGCCAGCGCCGCCTGCGCGGCGCGTACCTGCGCCTGCGCCTGCGCACGGGTGCGCGGGTCGAGCGCCACCGCGCGCGTGGGCTCGATCACCGCGAGCACCTGCCCCGCCGCGACGGCATCGCCCGCCTTGAGGTCGCTGCGACGAACGTAACCGGCAACCGGCGCCGTCACCCGATAGCGATCCATGACGCGGGTCTTGCCCTCCTCTTCCACGGTGACCGCGAGCGGCGCGCGTTTCACCTCGGCCAGATCGACCGGCAGCGCGCGCGGCATGAAACCGTAGGCAAGCCCCGCCGCCGCCAGCGCCGCGGTGGCCAGTATTCCGATTTTTGCGCGTAGCTGCATGCTGTTGTCGTTGCCCTATTCTCGTGTTTTCAGTACCGCCACCAGGTCCAGCCGGCCGAGGCGAAGCCACAGCAGCAGCCCGGACAGCAGCGCGGAAACGATGACCACCGCGGCCCCCATGGCGTAGTTTTCCGGCGTCAGCAGCAGCGGCAGGCGATAGAGTTCGTTCTGAAACGACACCACCAGGATGCCGACCAGCCCGACCCCGACCAGGAAACCGACCGGAATCGCGGCCAGCGTCAGCAGCGCCAGTTCTCCCAGCAGAATATAGGCGATCTCGCCACGGGTGAAGCCCAGCACGCGCAGGCTGGCGAGTTCGCGGCCGCGCTCCGACAGCGCGATGCGCGCGCTGTTGTACACCACCCCGAAGCCGATGGCGCCGGCAAGCAGGGTGGACACCAGGTTGTAGAACAGGATGAATTCTCCGATGGTGGCGTAAAAGCTCTGGATCGCCGCCTTGTTGGCGACCATGCCGAGCACGCGCGGACGATCGTGCAGCCTGGCATAGAGGGACGCCTCGTTACCCGGCTGCACCGCCAGATAGGCGCCGGATACCGTGTTGCCCTCCCGCATCAATGCGTTCAGCGATTCCTGCCGCATGTAGGCCGACACCCCCAGATACTGCTTGGTAATGCCGAGCACCGGCACCTGCAACACCGGGCGGCTGCCTTCCAGCACCTCCACCGTCAGCATGTCGCCCGGCTTCACGTGCAGGATTTCGTTCGCCAGATGGTCGGTCAGCACGACGCCGCCGGACGGCACCGCCACCGGATGCAGGCTGCTGTCGAGCGAGCGATGCAGCTGGCCTTCCGCCTGGATGCCGAAGACCGCGCCGCGATAACGATAGTGGCCAAAACGCAGAATCGCCGGCACGTCGCGAAAGCCTTCCACGAAATCGACGCCCGGCAACGCCGCCAGTTCGTGCAGCGCGCGGCCGGAAGTGGGCTCGATGAAGGTGACGCCCAGGTCCTCGCGCGAAGCCTGGCGAAACTGGATATCGACCATGAAGTCGATCGCGCCCTTCTGGTAATTGCCCACCATCATCAGGCCGCAGGCGCAGGCGATGCCCAGCACGGTCAGGAGCGCCTTCATCGGCCGCCGCTCGATATGGCGCAGGATCATCCGCGTCGGCGCGGCGAACCAGCGTTGCAGGCCGATGCGCTCGATCAGGGTGCTGCGGTAGGCTTCCGGCATTTCCGGACGCATGCCCTCGGCCGGAGGCAGCCGCACCGCGCGCGCCACCGAGAACATCGTGCCGCTGACCGCCGCGAAGGCGCTGATCCCGAGGGCGACCAGGATCACCCCCGCATCGATCCGATAGTCGAGATAGGGAAAGCGGAACGTCGTTTCCATGTAGACGTTGGAAAGCCCCTGGCCGAACCAGGCGCCGAGCGCCACGCCGCCGGCCACGCCCAGCACCGCCATCAGCAGCACCAGTTTGACGTAGTGCGCGCCGATCGCCAGATAGGAATAGCCGAAGGCCTTGAGAATGGCGATCTGGTCGCGCTGCAGCGCGATCAGCCGGCTCAGCACCACGTTGAGCAGGAAGGCCGCGACGCCGAGGAAAATGGCGGGAAACACCGTGGCCATGGTCTGCAGCTGTTTCAATTCCTCGCTGAGGAAACGGTTGGAGAACTGGTTCTTGCGCCCGTAGGCGCCGGTGCCGCCATAGGTCGCGAGAATCGCGTCGACACGGTCGATCACGTCCTGTTCGTTGGCGCCGCGCGCCAGCGTCAGGCTGACCTGATTGAACGCGCCCTCCATGTCATAGGCGGCGGCCAGCGCGCTGCGCCCCATCCACAACACGCCGTAGCGCTTGAAGTCGGGAAACATCGAGCCGGGCGCGATCTGGTAGATATACTCGGGCGACACCGCGACGCCAACCACGGTGAGCTGCTTGCGCTTGCCGTTGATGATCGCGGCGAGCCTGTCGCCCGGCTGGAAGCCGTGCGCATCGGCGAAGGTGTCGGACAGCACCACTTCGTCCGTGCTCCAGGGCTGCACCATGCGTCCGCGCCGGATGTACAGCGCGTTGAGCAGCGGCTCGCCGTGGTCCGGCAGCGACAGCAAAAGGCCCGTAATCGGGTCGGAAAAACCTTCCACCTCCAGCTTCACCCCGGCCCTCACCCGCGTTTCCACGCTTTCCACCCCCGGCAGCGTCGCGAGCCGTTCGACCACCGGCTCGGGCGCGCGCTTGAGACTGACGAAGACGTCGGCGAAGCGGTACTCGCTGAAGAAACGGTCGCGCGTGGTGGTCAGCGAATCGTAGGTGGAGAGCGACATCACCAGGGTGGCGACGCCGCCCATGATGACCGCCGCAATCGCCAGCACCTGGCCGCGCAGGTGCCAGAGGTCGCGAAGGAGTTTGCGGTCGAGCGCGCGCATGGGCCTACCAGCTCAGCTCGCTTGCCCGCTTCTTCGCCGTGTTGACGTGGATATCGGCGATGCTGCCGTCGGACAGGCGGATCACCCGGTCGGCCATGTCGGCGATACCGGCGTTGTGGGTGATCAGCACGGTCAGGGTGCCGAGTTCGCGGTTCACCTTTTCCAGCACTTCCAGCACCACCACGCCGGTGGCCGAGTCGAGCGCGCCGGTGGGCTCGTCGCACAGCAGCACCGCCGGATTCTTGGCGACAGCGCGGGCGATCGCCACCCGCTGCTGCTCGCCGCCGGAAAGCTGCGCCGGAAAATGGTCGAGGCGGTTGCCCAGCCCGACCAGAGACAATGCATCCTCGGGACGCATCGGCGAAGCCGCGATCTCGGTCACCGCGGCGACGTTCTCGCGCGCGGTCAGGCTGGGAATCAGGTTGTAGAACTGGAACACGAAGCCGACATGCTCGCGACGGAAACGGGTGAGTTCGGTCTCGGACGCGCCGGTCAGCATGTGGTCGAGATAACGCACCTCGCCGCCGCTGGGCGCATCGAGCCCGCCAAGGATATTCAGCAGCGTCGATTTGCCGCTGCCCGAAGGGCCGAGCAGCACCACCAGTTCGCCGCGATAGAGGGTGAGGTCGATGCCGCGCAGCGCATGCACCTCGACCTCGCCCATGCGGTAGATCTTGGTGAGACCGTGGGCGACGAAAATAGCGGGGCTGGCGTTATCGGGCGACATACGATTCATCATGGCACAGCCCGCGGTTATGGGAAGCGATGCGCAAGGAAGCGCTACTGCCTGGTACACAACATCGAGAAGCTGGCGCATCACGGGCATGCACAGTGGGCGCAGGGTAGACGTCCGCAACACGCCCTCAACTCCCCGGACGGAAGTTCAACCCGCTAGATTTACTGCTGTTACTGCGAACGGTCGGGCACGATTTTTAATATTCCGCAAATATCGTGTCTGACCCGAATGGCACTTACTTAAGCGCCTTTGCCCGAGAATACGCCACTTAGACCGTAAAAGCCGCAACACGTAGCCCGCATGCAGCGCAGCGGAATGCGGGGAAAATGCTCAACTGCGGCGCCTTCGCGGCAATTTTTTCTTCCGACGCAACAGAGCAAAAACCATCAACGATACCGTCGCAAAAAAAATAAACACCCATAGCCACTGCGGCCACCCCCATTGTCCAAGCGAGCCTGACGGAAAAGTATGCGATAGCGTTTTAGCAACGACACGAACCAAGAACTCAATTAGGAACTCGAAAGGCTCGAAAAGAATATCGCCCTTGGAAATGTTAATCATTGATAGAAATATAAATAAGGTTGGACACGATTTTTAGTTATATATTCCGCAAATATCGTGTCTGACCCTGTTGTTTCTCCTCTTTGTTAGCTGCTGAATGAAACGGGCGAAGGTGCCCGGTTTTTCTTACGCACAACTACTGTTCCGGCAAGCTTATCGTGCCAGCCTTGCTTACGCTCATCGAAGGCAACCCAAATGAGCCCAAGACAAAGCGGTATCATTGACAAATAGTACCCAAAGTAACGCCCGATCAGCTGACCCGTGCTTGCGGCATTGCCGGT
>JAUPLV010000166.1 GCA_030836725.1 Pseudomonadota bacterium
TCTTTTCGAGTTCCGCTTTCAGCGCCTCGAAGGCATACATTGAAAAGCAGGACGCCGCGATCTTCAGGCGCGCGCCAGGCTTGAGGGTTTGCTTAAGGTCGTCGCCAAGCAGGCGGGTAATGTTATCGATGAGCTCCATCAGGAATCGGTCTTTTCATTCTTGTTGTCGGGCCCATTGGCTTTGAGACCGTGCTCTTGCGCATAAGCGAGAATGAGCACTTCCATCATGGATGCGATGGAACGATGCTCGCGCTCGGCCGCCATGCGAAGTAGGCGCTTGACGTCGGCCGACGTGCGGATGGACACCGTTTCATCCTTCAGTCGTTTCATGCCGCCTCCCTTGTTCTTGTGTTGCAAATGTACTGCGTTTTGGCGTTTTCTTCTAGCGCCAAGTGATCGCCTTGCCGCCAGAGTCCGGAGGATTCGATGGCGGATTGCGGCGACGCGAAGCGGCGCCCAGAGGGGAGCCGCGCCGTCATGGCCGAACGACCGAAGGTCGTGACCGCCAGGACGTGCGCGGGGCAAGTCGAAGTGAGCGAAGCGAGCGCCTCGACGCTGCCTCCGAAGGCGCGCCCGAAGGGTCGGCTTCGGACGGGGGAGCCGCCGGGGAAAAACCGACAGCGAAGCGTCGTCGGTTTTAGGGCGCCCCAGCGCCCGACCCCGAGCGGGGGCGGAGCCCGGTCGGCAAGCGCCCAAGGCGCGCGCCCCCCCGCTTTGCAGGCCCCGCCTAAGCGGGGTCGCGGAGGGACCGAAACGCAGCGACAGCTGCGTGCAGGGAGCGCAGCGAGTCGAACCCCGGCGCGGCATGGACACGCAGCGCAGCGAAGTGTCCGTGACGTGGCGGCGGTGAGAGCCGAACGGATGTGAGGCCGACCGACGGAGGACAGTGCCGGCATGCCGGCAAGGGAGGCCGCAGGCCGCCCGCCTGGCCTCCCGGAGGGAGCCCACGCGAAGCGGGGGGGCGCGCGCCGCAGGCGGGCAAGCCGACCCCCAAGCGACCGTAGGGAGCGCGGAGCGGCCCAGCCGCGAAGGCAAGCCCCACAAGGCATGCCGGGCGTCCAGCCCGGCAAGTCTGGGGTTGCGGCCCTAGCCGCCCGCGAAGCGGCCCCAGACGGTGCGTTGAGGGGTGCGCAGGGGGCGAAGCCCGCCGAAGGGCCACCGGCACGCTGCCGCCGCGATTGCCCCCATCGATTGCCGCGCGCGCAAACACAATCGCGCTGCGCAATTCATAAGGGCAAGCAAGACAGCCGTTTTTCAGCGCATTGGACGCAAAAAAACCGCCGCAGCGGTTCCAGGAACCATCTACGGCGGTGTCCGCCCGCCTGTCGGCAGGCTGCCGCGGGGAAGCCTGCAAATGCGGCGCTATGCGCCTTGTTCCGCCTGTCGGCGGGGTTCGGGTTTGCCGCGCAGCATGCGTGCAACGGTACGCGCGGAAACCTTCAGACCGGCGTCGGCGAGGGTGGTGGCGATCTGCTCGGCGTCGTAGCCGTTCGCGTGCATGGCTTTCATGGCAGGCAGGAGCTTTTGCAAGGCTTCGTCCTTGGCAACCCTGCGGTTTTGGTTTTCGACCTTTGGCGCAGATTTCATCTTCTTCGCCAGATCGTTGATTTTTTGCACGGTGATCATGCTGGTCAGCTTCCTTTCAGTATCAGGGTGGGCAGGTGTTCGAATGTGACGAACGAGAAATTGGAGTCGATCACCGGAGTAGGCAAGACCTTCTCTCCGGCAACAACGAGCGGCGGCAGGCTGCGCAGCAGGCGCTCGACGTTGCATGTCTTTTCCGACGTCGGGCTGGTGTAAATCACATGCCGGTATGCATTTTTCTTCAACGCACCCAAGTGATTCGCAACGACGGCTTTGTAACGTTTTGCCGTCTTGATTGTGCGTTCGCATTCAATGGCCACGGGCGTGCCATCCGGCATGACGGCGATTGCATCTGGGCGGTGATCTTTGCCCCATTTCGCAAGGTCTGGCCGCGTCCAGTTTTTCCATCCCGCACGCAGGCAGGCAAGCTTCAGGCGTTGCAGGTCGATGCTATGGTCGAGCACAGTGAGACCAATGCGTCCGCGCTCATAGGCCTTGCCGATTAGCGCGCGCTCTGTGCCGGCGGCAGCACTTTGCCCGTCCATCGTGATGCCCACCAGCCTGAGGCTGCCGAACGGGAGTTCGATGCTGTCGAGCGTCACCAGACCGTCGCGGGCCATTGCAGCGAGTGTTGTCCGGATGGTGCGGCGGTCGCGCACGCCCATGACATCGCCTGCAATATCAATCGGCGTCCAGAGCTCCATCCGCAGCCAAGCCAGCAGGCGGCGGCGCTTCGCTGCCTGGGCGGCGAGACGTTCGGCATGGGAGTGGGGAATCAGAGGCATGCCGACGCCACCTCACCTTAGAAGATCGCCAAAGTCAGCTTCGCGGGTGCGGCTCTCCCGTACGTCAACGGGTGCAGGTTCCACGGCTGCGTAAGTCGTTTCAGTCGGTATGGCGGCAGCACGCTCAGTGGGCAGAGGCGGCGCCGGAATCGGCTCGGGTGGCGGCCCAGCTTCCAGCCAGCGCGTCGCAAGGAAAAACGCCGGACCGTCACCGATGACAACACCAACGCTCGCCTCTTCCCCCGTCGGCTTCGGCAGGTGCGTGAAGATGTGTGCTGGCATGTGACTAGCCTTGCCAATGCTCTGTGCCACGCTCACGCCATCATCATTTTCGGTCGTTCGCGTCTCCAACACCGCACGGTCGCCAGATATGAGAGACAGTTCACGCGCAGTCTCCGCATCCAGCATCTTGTACGCGATTTTGATTCCAGAGTTGCCCCAGATCGCGCCTCGCACGGCCTTGGGGTCGAGCCCCGGGCAGTCCGACAAGTCACCAATAGACTGGTGGGCGAAAAGCAGGTGAACATTCCGATCTCGGATCGTACCCGCAGCTCGTAAGGCCGCTGGCGACAGGATGTATTTCAGCTCGTCGAGGAAAATCGCGACAGGCTGAGACTGGTCACGCCGTTCATCGAGGATTTGCATCACCCGCTGCAGAATAAGCTTCTGTCCCGCTTGCACCTCCAGCCGCGTCGTCGAGCCCGTGACGTAAATCACGCCACCCCGCTGGATGAGTCTTTCGAGGTCGTGTCCGCCCTGCCCCTGGTGCACGTTGAACGCGGGGACGCGCGCAATTTGCCGGAATTCACGCCACAGATTCTCGTTCGCTGTGACGCGCTCATCCTCGGCAGCTTTATCGAGCAATTCCGGCATCGAGGTTTCACCATCTGCGAAGGCATCGGCCATGTACCCTGTCGCCTCCCGGTCGTTCCCACGATAAAAATCCACTGCACCTGAGCCGGTTTTTCCCAACTCCAGCGCGACCTGCAGCAGTTCCTCGACCTGATCGCGTCGCGCGCCGAGGAATGGATTTAGCTGCGGTGGCTGGCCGAACCTGAGGTCGATGTACGTGACTGGGAACCCATAGAGACTGGCCGCGCGAGCAAGGGCGCCCGGAAGCATGCGGTCCCCTTTTGGGTCCAGCACAATCACGCTCTCTCCTGCGGCGGCAAACTGTGACAGCAGCACGCCCGCGAGCGAGGATTTCCCGACGCCCGATTCACCCAGGATTTCGACGTGATTCTTGTCCAGCTTCGCGCGCGGAAACAGGACTGGCTTCCGGTTCTGGCCAAGCCCCATGAAAATCTCGTCGCGTCCTGCCCTACGTGCTTTTTTGATGAATGGCGCGGGATCAAAGGGAGCTGCAAGCACGCGCATTTTTCCTGCGTCGTTCATGACGTCCGCGGCGCATCCCCGGACCGGACTATTGGAGCGCTTGTGGGACAGCCACAGGCCCAATACCGATCCGGCGACAAAGCCAGGCAACAGACTGGCTGACGCCAACAAATGTGCGATGGCTGCGCCAGCCACACCCGATACGACAAGACGGCGAGCACTCCCTCTATGCAGCTGTGATGAGGTGCCCAGAAGCCGCCACACCAATAGGATCAACAACAGAGCGGCAATCGACAGGCTGGGGATCAGGCTTTCCATGTCAGGCTTTCTTGTCGAAGAAGATCAGGTAGGCCAGCGGCAACACCACAAGCGCGTAAACCGGTGATTTCAGGATCAATGCAAGATCACGATCCCAGGTTGTCAACAGCTCGGTAGGCAGTTCTTCCTGAACGAATTGAATAATGAGAGCCGGGTTATGCCAGCCCGGAATGGAGACCGACCCCAAGCCAACGATGTCGAGCACGCTGGCCAGCAAGTAATTGCGCCACAACTCCCCATTCACAACAGGTTGCAGGTATAGCGAGACCGATGCTGAACCGCCCCGGGTTTTGAGGAGGCTCCAACTCTTGAGAAGATGGAGCCATGAAGAAACCCGTAAAGTTTTCCCCTGAAGTCCGCGAGCGCGCCGTGC
>JAUPLV010000167.1 GCA_030836725.1 Pseudomonadota bacterium
AAGCTGCTGGGCATACAGGTGCCGGAGCGGGCGCAATACATTCGCGTGATGTTCGACGAAATCACCCGCGTGCTCAATCACCTCCTGTGGCTGGGCGCGCATGCGCTCGACGTCGGCGCGATGACGGTGTTTCTCTATGCCTTCCGCGAGCGCGAGGATCTGATGGACTGCTACGAGGCGGTGTCCGGCGCGCGCCTGCATGCGGCCTACTACCGCCCCGGCGGCGTCTATCGCGACCTGCCCGACACGATGCCGCAGTACGCGGCGCAGCACACCCGCAACGAGGCGACGATGAAGTCGATGAACGCCAACCGCCAGGGTTCGCTGCTCGATTTCATCGAGGATTTCACCAATCGTTTCCCGACCTACGTCGACGAATACGAAACGCTGCTGACCGACAACCGCATCTGGAAGCAGCGCACCGTCGGCATCGGCGTAGTGTCGCCCGAGCGCGCCAAGGCGCTGGGATTTACCGGCCCGATGTTGCGTGGCTCCGGCGTCGAATGGGACCTGCGCAAGAAACAGCCCTACGAAGTCTACGACCGCATGGACTTCGACATCCCGGTCGGCACCAATGGCGACTGCTACGACCGTTATCTGGTGCGTATCGAGGAATTCCGGCAGTCCAACCGCATCGTCAAACAGTGCGTCGAGTGGCTGCGCAAGAATCCCGGCCCGGTCATCGTGGAGAACCACAAGGTCGCGCCGCCGGCCCGGATCGACATGAAGCAGAACATGGAAGAACTGATCCACCACTTCAAGCTTTTCACCGAAGGGATGCACGTTCCGGCAGGCGAGGCCTATGCCGCGGTGGAGCATCCCAAGGGCGAGTTCGGCATCTACCTGGTGTCCGACGGCGCCAACAAACCCTATCGTCTGAAAATCCGCGCGCCGGGCTATGCGCATCTGGCGGCGCTCGATGAAATGAGCCGTGGTCACATGATCGCCGACGTCGTTGCCATCATCGGCACGCAGGATATTGTTTTCGGGGAGATCGACCGCTGATGGCCAATCCCAATATGAACGACAGCCCTGGCCTGTGCGCCGAGTCGCTTGCGCTGATCGATATCGAGGTCGCCAAGTATCCGGCTGAACAGAAGCAGTCCGCGGTCATGGCCGCGCTGCGCATCGCGCAGACGGAAAAGGGCTGGCTCAAGCCCGAGCTGATCGAGTATGTCGCGCACTATCTTGAAATGCCGCCGATCGCGGCCTACGAGGTGGCGACCTTTTACAACATGTACGACACCCAGCCGGTCGGACGCCACAAGATCACCCTGTGCACCAATCTGCCCTGCGCGCTGCGGGGGGCGAACGACATCGCCGGCTATCTCAAGAAGAAACTCGGCATCGGCTTTGGCGAAACGACCGAGGACGGGCGCTACACGCTGAAGGAAGGCGAGTGCATGGGCGCCTGCGGCGACGCGCCGGTATGCCTGCACAACAACCATGTCATGCACGCGCATCTGACGCCCGAGCAGGTGGACGAAATGCTGGATAAACTGAAATGACGGCCAAGCTGAAATGAGCCTGCTGACGCCCACCCCAAAAGTTTGCAGCTGGACGCAGGCGCTCGACAATCCGGGCTCGCTCGCGACCTATGTCGCCAACGGCGGTTATCAGGCGCTGCGCCGTATCGTCACCGAAAGGATTTCCGGCGACGACATCATCGCCGAGCTGAAGACCAGCGCCCTGCGCGGGCGCGGCGGCGCGGGCTTTCCCACCGGCCTCAAGTGGAGCTTCATGCCGCGGGCCTACCAGGGCGACAAATACATCATCTGCAACAGCGACGAGGGCGAGCCGGGCACCTTCAAGGACCGCGACATCCTGCGCTATAACCCGCACCAGCTGATCGAGGGCATGGCGATCGCCGGCTACGTGCTCGGCGCGAAGGTCGGCTACAACTACATCCACGGCGAAATCTTCGACTGCTACCAGATCTTCGAGGCCGCGCTGAAGGAAGCGCGCGAAGCCGGCTATCTGGGCGACAAGCTGTTCGGCACCGACTTTGGCTTCCAGTTGCATGCACATCACGGCTACGGCGCCTACATCTGCGGCGAGGAAACCGCGCTGCTCGAATCGATCGAAGGCAAGAAGGGCCAGCCGCGCTTCAAGCCGCCGTTTCCGGCCGGCTTCGGCTTGTACGGCAAGCCCACCACCATCAACAACACCGAGACGCTGGCCTCGGTGCCGTGGATCATGCAGCACGGCGGCCAGGCTTTCCTTGAACTGGGCAAGCCCAACAACGGCGGCTCCAAGCTTTTTTCGGTATCCGGCCACGTCAACAATCCGGGCAACTTCGAAGTGCCGCTCGGCACGCCGTTTTCGGAACTGCTGGAAATGGCCGGCGGCGTCCGCAACGGCCACAAGCTGAAAGCCGTGATTCCCGGCGGTTCGTCGGCGCCGGTGTTGCCGGCCGAAATCATGATGGATTGCACCCTGGACTTCGATTCCATCGCCAAGGCGGGTTCGATGCTCGGTTCGGGCGCGGTGATCGTGATGGATGAAACCGTGTGCATGGTGCGCGCTCTGGAGCGGCTGTCCTATTTCTACCATGAGGAATCGTGCGGCCAGTGCACGCCGTGCCGCGAAGGCACCGGCTGGATGTACCGCATCATCCATCGCATCGAGCACGGGCAGGGCAGAGCGGACGATATCGATCTGCTCAACAGTGTCGCGGGGCGCATAGGTGGCCATACCATCTGCGCGCTGGGGGACGCGGCGGCGCTGCCGGTGCAAAGTTTCCTTAAACATTTTGGCCACGAGTTCGAGCACCACATCGAACACAAGCGCTGCATGGTCGGAACGGAACAGTAACCATGGCTACGCTTAATATCGAAATCGACGGCAAGGCGCTCCAGGTCGAAAGCGGCGACACCATCATGGACGCGGCCAATCAGGCCGGCATCGTGATCCCGCATTTCTGCTATCACAAGAAGCTGTCCATCGCCGGCAGCTGCCGCATGTGCCTGGTGCAGGTGGAAAAGGCGCCGAAGCCGCTGCCTGCCTGCGCGACGCCGGTGACGGACGGCATGAAGGTGTTCACCCGCTCTGAATACGCGATCAACGCGCAGAAGAGCGTGATGGAGTTCCTGCTCATCAACCATCCGCTCGATTGCCCGATCTGCGATCAGGGCGGCGAATGCCAGTTGCAGGATATCGCGGTGGGCTATGGCGGCTCATCGTCGCGCTATCACGAAGTCAAGCGCGTGGTGCGCGAGAAAAACCTCGGCCCGCTGATCGCCACCGACATGACGCGCTGCATCCATTGCAGCCGCTGCGTGCGCTTCGGCCAGGAAATCGCCGGCATCATGGAACTCGGCATGGCCGGACGCAGCGAGCACACCGAAGTGATGCCGTTCCTGGAAAACCAGGTGACATCCGAACTGTCGGGCAACGTCATCGACCTGTGTCCGGTCGGCGCGCTGACCAGCAAGCCATTCCGCTACAGCGCCCGCAGCTGGGAACTGTCCCGCCGCCCCTCGATCAGCCCGCACGACAGCCTGGGCGCCAACCTTGAAGTCCACGTCAAGGATAACAAGGTGATGCGCGTGGTGCCGCGCGAGAACGAAGATATCAACGAATGCTGGCTGGCCGACCGCGACCGCTTTTCCTACGAAGGCCTCAACACGGCGGAGCGTCTGAGCCAGCCGATGGTCAAGCACAACGGCCAGTGGATGGAAACCACCTGGCAGGCGGCGCTTGAATTTGTCGCGGACAAGCTGAAGTCGATCCCGATTGAGCAGACCGGCGCCTTGTCGACGCCGTATCGCCCGGCGGAAGAGCTCTTCCTGCTGCAGAAGCTGATGCGCGGCATGGGCGGCGGCAACGTCGACCATCGCCTGCGGCAGTCGGACTTCTCGCTCGACGACAAGGCGCATGGCGGCTTCTGGCTGGGCATGCCGGTGGCCGACATGTCGCGCCTCGACCGCATCTTGGTGGTCGGTTCGAACCTGCGCAAGGATCACCCGCTGATGGCCCACCGCCTGCGCGAAGCGGTGCGCGGGAACAGCCAGATCAATCTCATCAACTCGGCGGATGACGCGTTCCTTGGCAAGGTGCACGCCAGGCGTATCGCCGCGCCGTCGCAGCTCGCCAGCGCTCTGGCGGGGGTGTGCCGTGTGCTGGCCGAACTGAAGAGCCTGCCGGTGCCTGAGATTGCCGCGCACGGCGTCGCCGACGACACTGCGCGGAAAATGGCCGAGAGCATTTCCGGCGGAGAAGCGCGCGCGGTCTTCCTCGGCAACATGGCGCAGCACCATCCCGCCTATTCGCAGATCCACGCCCTGGCCCAGGAAGCGGCGAAGCTCGCCGGCGCCGGATTCGGTGTGCTGGGCGAAGCGGCCAACAGCGTAGGCGCGGTGGCGGTAGATCGGAAGAGCG
>JAUPLV010000168.1 GCA_030836725.1 Pseudomonadota bacterium
GTTCACGCGCAGGCAAAGTTTTCAGCGTATCGGTATCGGCCAGCACCACCTTCGGCTGATAGAACGCGCCAATCATGTTCTTGCCAAGCGGATGATTGATCCCGGTCTTGCCACCCACCGACGAATCAACCTGCGACAACAGCGTGGTGGGGATCTGGATAAAAGGCACGCCACGCTGATAGCTCGCTGCCGCAAACCCGGTCATGTCGCCGATCACACCACCGCCCAGCGCGACCAGTGTGGTCTTGCGCTCGGCACGCTGGGTCAGCAGTGCATCAAAAACGAGGTTCAGCGTTTCCCAGTTTTTGTAGGCTTCACCATCCGGCAGCACCACCTGCGCCACCGTCACCCCGCCCGCCTGCAATGTCGCTGTCAGCTGCGCTAGATACAGCGGCGCCACCGTGGTGTTGGTCACCACCATCACGCGCTTCTGCGCTAGGTGCGGCAGGATCAGATCAGCCTGGGCCAAGAGGCCGGACCCGATGTGGATGGGGTAGGAACGGTCGCCGAGATCGACGCTGAGGGTTTGCATAAGAAAGCCAAGGGAGTGAACGTATACGCAGATTGTAACCAAAGCCGGGGGGCATTCCGGTACGCAGGCGGTTCGCCACAATTTTGGTATGTCGACACGCATCGCATGCCCGCGACGGGCAGGCATCCTGATGCTTCCCCCGAACACCGCCGCTTTGCAACGCGGCCGACTCAACCCATAATCCGCCCATGGACCACTTCGACCCCGCGCTGATCTCCGTCGTCATGCCCTGCCACAACGCCGCGTCCTATGTGGAAGAGGCGATTTCCAGCGTGCTCGCGCAAGACTATCCGCATGTCGAACTCGTCGTGGTGGACGACGGCTCGACCGATGGCTCGACCGAAATCCTGCAGCGCCTGGCGTCTAAAAACCCTGAACGCATCACCCTGATCTTCCAGAACCGCACGGGGCCCTTTGCCGCGCGCAACCGAGCGCTCGCCCACGCCAACGGCAACTACATCGCCTTTCTCGACGCCGACGACACCTGGCGGCCGGACACACTCAGCCGGATGCACGACGCGCTCGAAACCGAACCTGCCGACATCGCCTACTGCGGCTGGCAGAATATCGGCATCGCGGCCACAGACACCCAGCCCAATATCCCGCCCGAACTCGACGCGAGCGATGCGGTCGGGTATTTGCTGGAGCATGCTCCATGGCCGATCAACAGCGCGCTGATCCGCCGCCCCCTCATTGACGAACTGCGCGGATTTTCCGAACGCGCGCCCACCGCCATGAACGACGACCTGTGGCTGAGAATGTTCGCGCGCCAGCCCCGGCTCGCACGCGTTCCCGAGGTGCTGGCGTTTCACCGCCACTACCCCTGCGGCAAAACCCACATCCCTCACTGGCGGCAGGTGTTCGACGCCGTCGCCGTACGTCGCGACTTTATCCGCCATCATCCCGAGTCCGTCGCCCGTCTCACCCCCGCCCGCCTTCACGAACTGATCTACGATCCCCTGCTGCGCGAAGCCTATCGCTGCCACTGGCGCAATGACACCGAATCCGCACGCCGCCTGTTCCGCCGTGCATTCCGCAAAGCCGACTGGAAAGCCGGCGACCTCAAGCACCTCGTCGCCAGCCTGCTGCCTGCCACGCTCTATCGCAACCTGGTCGATCTCGTCACCCGGCGGCGCAGTACCCGCATCACTGGGTAAGCTGCAAGTACAGGCCTCCCCATGCATAGCATCACCTTCCCTGCTTTCCGCTTCGTGGCCAGCCGGCTTTCACCCGCCGGCCCCAAGGCCCGGTTGAGCATCCTCATCTTCCATCGAGTGCTGCCAGAGGCCGATCCCTTATTCCCCCGCGAAACGACAGTCGAAACCTTTGACGCGCAAATGCGCTTGCTCAAATCGGTATTCAATATCCTGCCCCTGCCAGAGGCAGCTACCCGTCTGCAGGCGGGCACCCTCCCGGCGCGCGCGGCATCGATCACCTTCGATGATGGCTATGCCGACAACCTCACCCACGTGCTGCCCATCCTGCAAAAGCACGGGCTCCACGCAACCTTCTTCATCGCCACGTCCTATCTCAACGGCGGCCGCATGTTTAACGACACGGTGATTGAAAGCATCCGCCGCAGCCCGCATACCCAGCTGGATCTGAGCGACCTTGGGCTGGGCATACACGATCTGGGCTCCAACGCAGCAAAAGCCGAAGCCATCGGGAAAATTCTGCCACAAGTGAAGTACCTGCGGCTCGACGTGCGGGAAACCACGGTTGCCGAACTCACCGCACGTGCAGGCGTCGACCGCCTGCCTGACGACCTGATGATGACCACGGCCCAGCTCAAACAGCTGCACGCGGCCGGCATGGAAATCGGCGGGCACACCCACCGCCACCCCATTCTTGCCAGACTGGATCACGCCGAGGCGCAAGCGGAAATCGCCGCAGGCAAGGTCTGGCTTGAAGAAACGCTGGGGGATCGAGTCCGGCTGTTCGCCTACCCCAATGGCAAACCCGGGACGGACTACCTGCCAGAACAGGCCAATATCGTGCGCACGCTTGGATTTGATGCCGCCGTTTCGACCCAGCGCGGTGTATCTACCACCCGCAGCGATATGTATCAACTCCGGCGTTTCACCCCGTGGGATACAAATCCAACCACCTACGCACTGCGCCTTGTGCGAAACCTCACCGAGCGCTGAGGCTGGCTCACACCAGCACCTCCACTGGCGCCGGATGCCCCAGAAACGCGGTCGGGCTGGCGGTCAGGCCGTAGGCGCCGGACTGCAGCACCACGACCAGGTCGCCTTCGCATGCATGGCCCAGGTCCATCCTGTCACCCAGCACATCCAGCGGGGTACATAGCGGCCCGACCGCGGAGGCGGGCTGGGCTTCGCCCTCCGGCTTGACGCGGTTGCCCACCAGAACCGGGTAGTTCTTGCGGATGACCTGTCCAAAGTTGCCGGACGCGGCAAGGTGATGGTGCAGCCCCCCATCCATCACCAGAAAAATCTGCCCACGCGATTCCTTGCGCTCGATAACGCGGCTGACATACAGCCCCGCCTCCCCCACAAAAAAACGCCCCAGCTCAATCACGAACTCGGCTTCAGGGAAATCTCGTCGCGCGTCCGGCATCAGCGCGGCCAGGTTTGTCCCGACCGCTGCCAAATCCAGCGGCTGCTCGCCCGGAAAATACGGAATGCCAAACCCACCCCCCAGGTTCAGCAGCCGAATCGGCCCCGGCGCATGGGCTGCCAGCCGCCGGGCCAGCTCAAACGTCTTGGTCTGGGCTTCGATGATGGCTTCGGCTTTCAGGTTTTGCGAACCGGAAAAGATATGAAAGCCATAGAACTCGACCGGCAGCGTTTTCATCCGCGCCAGCAGCTCCGGCACGATCTCGGCGTCGACCCCGAACTGCTTGGGGCCGCCGCCCATTTTCATGCCCGAGCTTTTCAGCTCGAAGTCCGGGTTGACCCGCACCGCCACCTTCGGCCGGCTTCCCGTCTCCGATGCAATGGCCGCAATCCGCTCCAGCTCGCGCCCAGATTCGAGGTTGATCACAATGCCCGCGGCGATCGCCTGGCGCAACTCACGCTCGCCCTTGCCTGGTCCGGCAAAACTGATCTTGTCCGGCGGCATGGTCGTATCCAGCACCACCTTGAGCTCGCCGCCCGAGGCCACGTCGAAGCCGTCCACCAAGCCCGCCAAATGCTGCACCACCGCCGGCATGGGGTTGGCCTTGATGGCGTAATGAAGATGCACGTCCGCCGGCAGCGCCGCGCGCAATTGCGCCACCCGGTCGGTAATCAGGCGGCGGTCATAGGCATAAAAGGGCGTGCTGCCCACCCGCTCGGCCAAGCGGGTGATCGGCATGCCGCCCACCTGCAGCACATTTTCCACCACCGGAAAATTGCGGTTTTGCGCATGACGGATAGGGGGGTTCACGCAGTGTTCTCCTCGAACAATTCAGCCAGGTCAGTCGATATCTTTTTGCGGTCTATCTTGCCATTGGGATTGCGCGGCAGCGGTTCGGCCCGAACCTCGATTTTGGCCGGCACCATAAAGCCCGGAAGCTTCTGCTTGCATTCCGCCAGCAAGCGGTCAGCCACGCCTTGGCCGCCACCCGGCGTATACACCACCAGCACCACCGCCTGCCCCAAAACAGGGTGTGCCACGCCGGTGGCGGCCACCTCGGCCACCAGCCCGGTCGCGTAAATCACCTCCTCCACCTCGGACGGGCTCACCCGGTAGCCCGAGGTCTTGATCATCTCGTCACGGCGGCCGATGAAATACAGATAGCCATCCTCGTCCATCTTCACCGTATCTCCGGACCACACCGCCAGCTCAGGAATCACCAGTCCGGCAAGCTGACCCGGGGCCGGCTTGTAGCGCTCGGTGGTTT
>JAUPLV010000169.1 GCA_030836725.1 Pseudomonadota bacterium
CGATGATCTTCTCGACCACCTGCCAGGAAATCGGCTCGATGTAGGTGACGTCGGCCATGTCCGGGTCGGTCATGATCGTCGCCGGGTTGCTGTTGACGAGGATGACCTTGTAGCCCTCCTCGCGCAGCGCCTTGCACGCCTGGGCGCCGGAATAGTCGAACTCGCACGCCTGCCCGATGACGATGGGGCCGGCGCCGATGATGAGGATGCTTTTTAGGTCAGTGCGCTTGGGCATGATCAGTGGGCTCCGGCGTGATCGGCCATCAGCTTGATAAATCGGTCGAACAAATAGCTCACGTCGTGCGGGCCGGGACTGGCTTCCGGGTGGCCCTGAAAGCTGAACGCAGGCGCATCGGTGCGCGCAATCCCTTGCAGCGATCCGTCGAACAGCGAGACGTGGGTGCTGCGTATGTTGGAAGGAAGCGTCGCCGCATCCACCGCGAAGCCGTGGTTCTGGCTGGTGATCGCCACCCGCCCGCTATCGAGGTCCTTGACCGGATGGTTGGCGCCGTGGTGGCCGAATTTCATCTTGACGGTTTTGGCGCCCGAGGCGAGTGCAAGCAGCTGGTGGCCGAGGCAAATACCGAAGGTCGGCACCCCGGCTGCGACCAGTTCGGCAATCGCCTTGATCGCGTAATCGCACGGCTCCGGATCGCCGGGGCCATTGGAGAGGAATATGCCGTCCGGCTTCAGCGCCATCGCCTCGGCCGCGGTGGCGGTGGCGGGAAGCACGGTCAGCCTGCAGCCGCGCTCGGCCAGCATCCGCAGGATGTTGCGCTTGACGCCGTAGTCGAAGGCAACCACATGGAAGCGTGGCTCGGCCAGCTGGCCGTAGCCGTGTCCGAGCTTCCATTCGGTCTCGCTCCACTCGTAGGACGCCGGTGCGCTCACCACTTTGGCCAGATCCATGCCTGCCAGGCCCGGGAAGGCACGCGCGGCCTCGAGCGCCTTGGCCTCGTCAACCGCACCGGCCATGATGCATCCGCTCTGCGCGCCCTTCTCGCGCAGAATGCGCGTCAGGCGGCGGGTGTCGATGTCGGCGATGGCGACGATGTTCTGGCTCTTGAGGTAATCGGGCAGAGACTGGTCGGCGCGAAAATTCGAATACAGGCGCGGCACGTCGCGCACCACCAGGCCCGCGGCATGAACGCGGTCCGCCTCGACGTCCTCGGCATTGATGCCGGTGTTGCCGATGTGGGGATAAGTCAGCGTCACGATCTGACGCGAATACGAGGGGTCCGTGAGGATTTCCTGGTAACCGGTCAGCGAGGTGTTGAATACGACTTCACCGGTCGTGGCGCCGTCGGCGCCGATGGACAGGCCGCGAAAAACCGAACCGTCAGCTAAAACAAGGATGGCGGACTGGGCACGTGACAAGGAAGACTCCGCAGGACAATAAGCGTGGCGCTGGTGACAAAATTCAGGCGAGCCGCTTGCGCGAACCCGCCTGAATTTGAATTAACTAATTATAGCCGCTTTGGAGAATGGCTTCAATTCTCGCACTGCCTTGCGCAGCGTCCCGGCTCAGGGATGAAGGTGATCCAGGCCGCCATCCATGTCGATTTCGGTCAGTTCGGTGAAGCCGCCGATGCAGGCGCCGTCGACAACGATCTGCGGCACGGTGCGCGCGCCGTTGGTCACCACCACGAACTCCTTCATCGCCTCGCGGTCGAGGTCGATGCGGACTTCGTCGTAGCCGATTCCGCGTTTGTCGAGAAAGGCCTTGGCCTTGACGCAGATGGGACAGGTCCCGGTGCTGTAAACCTTGACGGCATTCATGGAGGTTTCCTGTTCTGGCGTTTATTTGAGATTCAGCACATCGCGCATGTCATACAGGCCCGGCGCGCGTCCCTGCAGCCACTTGGCGGCGCGCAGCGCGCCTTGGGCGAAGGTGGCGCGGCTGCTGGCCTTGTGGGTGAGCTCGATGCGCTCGCCGATGCCGGCGAACAGCAAAGTGTGATCGCCGACGATGTCGCCGCCGCGCACGGTGGCAAAACCGATGGTTTTTGGGTCGCGTTCGCCGGTGACGCCCTCCCGCCCGTAAACGGCGCAACTGGCCAGATCGCGGTCGATTGCACGCGCCACCGCCTGTCCCAGGCCCAGCGCGGTGCCGGACGGCGCATCGACCTTGTGGCGGTGATGCGCCTCGACGATCTCGATGTCGTAGCCGTCCCGCAGCACCTGCGCGGCGACTTCGGCCAGCTTCATCAGCAGGTTCACGCCCACGCTCATGTTGGGCGCGAACACGATGGGAATCCGTGCGGAAGCGGTTGCGATGCGGGCCTTGCCGGCATCGTCAAATCCGGTTGTCCCGATCACCAGCGGCACGCCGGCCTCGGCGCAGGCATCGAGATAGCCGAAGGTGGCCTCGGGCCGGGTGAAGTCGATCAGCGCATGCGCGCCCCGCAGCGCAGCCGCGGCCTGGTCGGTCACCCGCGCGCCGCTCGGCGCGCCGAAGGCAGCGCCGGGATCCTGTCCCAGCAGCGGGCTGCCGGGGCGGTCGATTGCCGCAAGCAGGCTGCAACCGGCGTCGGCGGTCACCGCCTCGATCAACGCCCGCCCCATTCGGCCGGACACCCCGGCAATCACGGTCTGCACGCTCATGGCCTGGCGCCCAGAGTCGACAGCACCTTTTCCTGGACGATCAGCCAGCGGCCATCGCGCTCGATCATGCGCAGCTGCTTGACCACGGCATCACGGTAGCTGTCGGAACGATAAACCTGATTGAAGGTCACGCTGGCGGCGCCGTCGCCCGTCCGCTCGATCGAGGGCGAATCGATTTCAAGCTCGATGCTCTTCGCCCTGCTCATCACCTGGCGCTTGCGCTTCTCCCAGTCGGCACGGCTGCCCCCGCCTTGCGGAACGAAACGGGCATCATAGGATGCCAGATGCGCATTGCTGTCGCGGCGGCGCCACGTCTCGGCCCATTCGTTCAGGGATTTCAGCACCTGGGCATCGTCCGACGAAGCCACCGGCGCCGTTCCGGAAAAATCAGGAATAACGTCAGGCCGGATCTTCGTCACGTCGGTTTCGGGCTGTAGTTTCAACTCGCCAGTCGCACTTTTCGGGCTGGGCGCGGCGGGAGCTTCGACTTTGGACGCCGGTTGCACGGGCGCTACTGGCTGCGCAGCCACCGGCACATCGCCTTCGATGCGAACCAGCGTGTCGCCCTCGAAAAACAGCGTGACGCGCTTTTGCTCGGTCAGCTTGCCGGCCTTGTAAAACACGTACACATAATCCCAGCGATCGGTGCGGAACGGATCGACCAGCAGCGGCGTTCCCAGCAGGAAGCGGACTTGCGAACGGCTGAGGCCGGGTTTCAGGCGGGCAAGGTTTTCCTGGTCGAGCGCATTGCCCTGCTGCACATCGATGCGGTGAGGCCCGACCTTGACGCTGGAACACCCGGCGGCCAGGCTCAAAAGCAGAACAGAGATCAGTAAATGACGCATAACCGAGAAGCCGGAAGGGTTGGGGCTGTTGGAAAAAACGTATCATAACGTATTCGCGTTCCCGCTCTGGAGCCTCTTTTGAGCAATCCGTCCGACCTCAAGAACATCGGTCTCAAGGCCACCCTGCCGCGCCTGAAAATCCTCGATTTGTTCGAGCAGAACAGCAAACGGCACATGACCGCCGAGGACGTGTATCGCCTGCTGTCGGACGAAGGCCAGGATATCGGCCTCGCGACGGTGTACCGCGTGCTCACCCAGTTCGAGCAGGCCGGGCTTCTGATGCGCCACCACTTCGACAGCGACAAGGCGGTGTTCGAGCTCAACCAGGGCGATCATCACGACCACCTGGTCTGCCTGCAATGCGGCAAGGTCGAGGAGTTTTACGACAGCGAGATCGAAAAGCGCCAGACCCGCATCGCCAGGGAACGCGGCTTCGCCATCCGCGATCACTCGCTGCAGATCTACGCGGACTGCATCAAGGAAGACTGCCCCAACCGCAAATCAGGCGGCTCGCCTCACCGCGCATAGGGCGCCACCGCCGCGCACAATTCGGCCACCCCCTCAAGCAGGCGCGGCGTCGGCCGATGCAGGCGATCCGCATCCACCCGTACAAAAGCATTGTTTTTGACTGCCGGCAGACCGGCGAAATGCTGCCACTGCCGGCGCACGTCGGGCGCATCGCTGCCGCTCACAATCAATTCCGGCGCACGCCGCAGCACCGCCTCGCGCGACACCACCGGCGACAGCGCGCGCAGGTCGGCGAACACATTGCGCGCGCCGCACAGCGCCAGCGCATCGCTGATCCAGTGCGTACCGCCCACCGTCATCAGCGGACGATCCCACACCTGGTAGAACACGCTGACCGGAGGTTTCCGCCCTCTCCGGACCTGCAGGGCATCGAGCCTTGCGGAAAAATCCCTTGCC
>JAUPLV010000170.1 GCA_030836725.1 Pseudomonadota bacterium
GGCGTCGACCCGCAGGCGCTGATCGACCAGTACGGCGCCGACACCGCGCGCCTGTTCACCATGTTCGCCGCGCCGCCGGAGCAGAGCCTGGAGTGGTCGGACGCCGGCGTCGAGGGCGCGCACCGTTTTCTCAAGCGGCTGTGGAAGCTGGTTTACGAGCATGTGCAGAGCGGCCCTCTCCCCAACCCTCCCCCAAGGGGGGAGGGGGCGAACGCTATGCCCAAACCGATTAAAGACCTGCGGCGCCAGCTGCACCAGACCATCCAGAAAGTCAGCGACGACATCGAGCGCCGCAAGCAGTTCAACACCGCGATCGCGGCGGTGATGGAGTTGATGAACGCGCTGGCGAAACTGGACGGCGACGATGCCGCGACCCGTGGCGTCCGGCAGGAGGCGCTCGAAGCCGCGGTCGCCATGCTTGCGCCCATCGTGCCGCACATCAGCGAGGCGCTTTACGCCGAGCTGAAGCCGGGCGCCGTGATGACGTGGCCGGTGGTGGACGAGGCTGCGCTGGTGCAGGACGAGATCGAGCTGATGGTGCAGGTCAACGGCAAGCTGCGCGGACAGGTTCGCGTGGCGGCGACGGCGCCCCGCGAAGCGATCGAGGCCGCTGCGCTGGCAAGCGAGGCGGTACAAAAATACCTGGAAGGCAAACCGCCGAAAAAAGTGGTGGTGGTGCCCGGACGTTTGGTTAATATCGTCGTATGAACCGCCGACTCTTCCTTGCCGTGCTGCCCGCGGCGCTCGCTGCGGGATGCGGCTTCCAGCTACGCCGTCTGGAAGGCATGCCGTTTGCCAGCCTGTATGTCGACGCGTTGCCCGGCAGCGCGGTGGCGCAGCGCATCCGCAATACGCTGACCTCGAACAGGCGTGTCCGCCTGGCCGCGAGCGCCGCCGAAGCCGAGGCTGTGCTGCAAATCGGCCAGGAAGCGCGCAGCAAAGTCATCCTCTCGCTGTCCGGCGCCGGACGCGTGACCGAGTACCGGCTTGGCTTGCGGCTGACCTATGCGGTTGGCGGCAGGGACGGGCGCACCTGGGCCGCGGCGGAAACCATCGAGCTGAACCGCGACATGACCTATGACGATTCGCAGCTTCTGGCCAAGGGCGCGGAAGAACAGCTGCTGTATCGCGACATGGAAGACAGTGCCGCGCTGCGGATCATGCGCCGGCTGCAGACCCTCAAACCCGGCAACGGCAACGGCAAGTGAACGTCGCCGCCGACCGTCTGTCCGATCAGCTTGCGCGCGGCCTCGCCGCGCTCTACGTTGTGGTGGGCGACGAACCGTTGGCGGCGCAGGAAGCGGCCGATGCCATCCGCGCCGCGGCACGGGCCGCCGGGCACAGCGAACGCACCGTTCACACGGCGCAGGGCCGCTACAACTGGGAGGGCATTTTTGCGGGCAGCGATAATTTTTCGCTGTTCGCCGAGCGCCGCCTGAACGAGATCCGCATTCCTTCCGGCAAGCCCGGCATCGACGGCGCCAAGGCGCTGGAGACCTATGCTTCCAGGCTGCCTGCCGACACGCTGACCCTCGTCAGCCTGCCCGGGCTGGAGCCGAAAGCCATGAAAAGCCGCTGGTTCACCACGCTGGCGGCAGCCGGCGTGGTGGTCGAGGCGCGCCCGGTCGAGCGTGCCCAGTTGCCGGCCTGGATCGACCGGCGGCTGACCAAACAAGGTTTGCGCGCCGACCGCGCCGCGCTGGAGTTTCTGGCCGACCAGGTCGAAGGTAACCTGCTGGCGGCGCAGCAGGAAATCGACAAGCTCGCGCTGCTGCTGCCGCAGGGGGCATACGATTCCACAGGCGCTTTAGCGCCTGGTGGATCGGAGCACCCACAAGGGGCATCGCGATCCTTTAGGGCGGTGACGCTGGCCGATGTCGAGCACGCCGTGGTCGATGTCAGCCGGCTGGAGGGCGACGCCTTTCAGGATGCGCTCTACGCAGGCGACGCCGTGCGATTCGCGCAAATCGTGACCGACATCAAGGATGCCGGCGAGGCGGTGCCGGCCATCCTGTGGCAGGTGTCGGCGGCGGTGCAGATGCTGCTCAGGCTAAAATTGGCAGTGGCGCAAGGCGACAGCCTGTCCGGCCTGATGCGGACGCTGTGGGGGCGCGACAAGCAGCGCGCGCCGCAGATCGAACGGGCGGTGAAACGCCTGGGGCTGGCGCAGATCGAAACCGCGCTGGCCGATCTGGCGCTGATCGACCGCCAGGCCAAGGGGCTGGATCAGGTGGGCGATCCCTGGGACACGCTGTTGCGTGTGGGCATGAACCTGGCTCAACCGGTAGGTAATGGGAAAAGATGATGGACGTTAAAAGCGATGGATATTAAAAACTACATGCAGACCGTCGGGAAACAGGCGCGCGAAGCTTCGCGCGCGATTGCCCGCGCCGACACCAACCAGAAGAACCGCGCGCTGCTGGCGATGGCGGCGGCGATCCGGCGCGATGCCGCCAGGCTGCTGGCGGCCAACGCGCTCGACATGGAGCAGGCGCGTGCCGGCGGGCTCGACGCCGCGCTGCTCGACCGCCTGCAAATCGACGAAAAGGCGGTGGCCGGGATGGCCGAAGGCCTGGAGCAGATCGCCGCGCTGCCCGATCCGGTCGGCGAAATCACCGATCTCAAATACCGCCCCTCCGGCATCCAGGTCGGCAAGATGCGGGTGCCGCTCGGCGTCATCGGCATCATTTACGAAGCCCGTCCCAACGTGACGGCGGATGCCGCCGGGTTGTGCCTGAAATCCGGCAACGCGGCGATCCTGCGCGGCGGCTCCGAGGCGCTGCATTCCAACCAGGCGGTTGCCGCCTGCGTGCGCGAAGGGCTGGAAGCCGCCGGGCTACCGAATACCGTGGTGCAGGTGATCGAGACCACCGACCGCGCCGCGGTGGGCGAGTTGATCACCATGAAGGACTATGTCGACGTCATCGTGCCGCGCGGCGGCAAGGGGCTGATCGAGCGCATCACCGGCGAGGCGCGGGTGCCGGTGATCAAGCACCTGCACGGCAACTGCCACGTCTACGTCGACGACCGCGCCGACCTCGCCAAGGCGGTGAAGATCGTCGAGAACGCCAAAACCCAGCGCTACGGCACCTGCAACACCACCGAGTCGCTGCTGGTGGCGCGCGGCGTCGCCGCCGCAGCCTTGCCGGAAATCGGCAGGATGCTCGCCGGCAAGGGCGTCGAGATGCGCTGCTGCCCGGAGGCGCTGGCGATCCTCAAGGGCGCCGGGATCGCGGCGGACAAGCTGAAGGCAGCGGTGGAAACCGACTGGACCGAGGAATATCTCGGCCCCATCATCGCGGTGAAAGTGGTCGACGACATCGACGCGGCGATGATTCACATCAACACCCACGGCTCGCAGCACACCGATGCCATCGTCACCGAGGACTACGGCCGCGCACGGCGTTTCCTGCGCGAAGTCGATTCGGCCAGCGTCGTGGTCAACGCCTCGACCCGTTTTGCCGACGGCTTCGAATACGGCCTCGGCGCGGAAATCGGTATTTCCACCGACAAGATCCACGCGCGCGGCCCGGTGGGGCTGGAAGGGCTGACCAGCCAGAAGTGGGTGGTGCTGGGAGATGGCCACGTGCGCGGCTAAGCGATGCAGCCCATCGGCGTCTTCGGCGGCACCTTCGACCCGATCCATTTCGGCCATCTGCGGCTGGCCGAGGAAATGGCCGAAGGGCTCGGCCTGGGCCGGGTGCGGTTCATTCCCGCCGGGCAGCCGCCGCATCGCGGGGCGCCGCGCACCGCGGCCTCGCACCGGCTGGAGATGGTGCGCCGCGCGATTGCCGGCAACCCGTGCTTCGAGGTCGACGCGCGCGAGGTGGCGAGCCCGAACCCGAGCTACACGGTGGACACGCTGACCGCGTTGCGCGCCGAACTGGGCAGCGAACAGCCGCTGTGGCTGCTGCTGGGGGCGGATGCGTTCCTCGGGTTGCCGGCCTGGCATGAATGGCGGCGACTGTTCCAGCTGGCGAACATCGCGGTCGCCGCGCGTCCCGGCGCGCGGCTGCTGCAGTCCGGCTCCATGCCGGATGAACTGAAGCACGAAGTATCGCGACGGCAGCAAGCCTCCGGGTCGGCCTCTGGTCCGGCCGGCTCGGTGCTGTTGCGGCAGATGACGCCGCTGGATATTTCAGCCACCGCCATCCGAGACACCCTGGCACGGCAAGGCAGCGCGCGTTATCTGCTGCCCGACGCCGTGCTCGACTATATCCACGAACAGCAACTTTACGCACACCATGAACATTGAAGACAAAATCAAACTGATCGTCGCCGCCCTTGAAGACGTCAAGGCGCAAGACATTACCGTGATCGATACCGGCAAGCTCACCTCGCTGTTCGAGCGC
>JAUPLV010000061.1 GCA_030836725.1 Pseudomonadota bacterium
CGCCCCAGCGGCGGGCGAGCCAGGCGGCGTAGTGGATCAGCCGCAGGGTTCTGAGCGCTTCGACCAGATGCAGTTCGCGCGGGTCGAATTCGGCGAAGTCCTCGTAGCCGGTCAGGATCCCGGCGATCTGCGCCTGCTGCTCGTCGCGCTCGCCCGACAGCAGCATCCACAGGTCCTGCACCGCCGGGCCCATGCGGCTGTCGTCGAAATCGACGAAATGCGGGCCGGCATCGGTCCACAGCACGTTGCCGGCATGGCAGTCGCCGTGCAGGCGGATGGCGCGCACATCGCCCGCGCGCTCGTAGCAATGCGCGACGCTTTGCAGGGCATGTTCGACCACGCCGTCCCACGCGGCGACCAGATCGGGGGGCAGCCAGTTTCCCGCGCGCAGAAAATCGCGCGACGCGATGCCGAAGGTTTCGAGGTCGAGCGCGGGGCGATGCGCGAAGTCTGCCGTCGCCCCGACCGCATGGATGCGTCCGAGAAATCGACCCATCCATTGCAGGGTGTCGGCGCGGTCGAATTCGGGGGTGCGCCCGCCCTGCTTCGGATACACGGCGAAGCGGAAACCGGCATGGCGGTGGAGCGTGGCGCCGTTCAGTTCCAGCGGGGCGACCACCGGGATTTCGCGGGCGGCAAGTTCGACGGTGTACGCGTGCTCTTCCAGGATGGCGGCATCGCTCCAGCGTTCGGGACGATAGAACTTGACCACCACGGGCCCGGCATCTTCCACCCCCATCTGGTACACGCGGTTTTCGTAGCTGTTCAGCACCAGCAGGCGGCCATCGGCCTTGAGGCCGGTGGTGTCGAGCGCATCGAGCGCGCAGTCGGGGGTCAGCGCGGAATAGGGGTGCGGCGAATTGTTCATGGAGTCCAGCGTGACAGTAAAAGGCTATAAACGAATAATGCCTCATCTCCCCGCCCGGATTGCCACGTGACGACATCGCCCGATCCTTTCTGCATGGAAATCTCCCGCCATGTCTGGGAGACCCGCTACCGCGCCGCGAACGAGGCCGGCGTCCAGGCGACATGGCGGCGCGTGGCGCAGGCGATTGCGGCAGCCGAAAGCCATGATCGGGACGCATGGGCCGAACGCTTTGCCGGCCTGCTGGAGGATTTCCGCTTCCTGCCCGGCGGACGCATTCTTGCCGGCGCCGGCAGCGGGCGCCGGGTGACGCTGTTCAACTGTTTCGTCATGGGCGAAATCGCCGACGACCTGGTGAGCATTTTCGAGGCGCTGAAGGAAGGCGCGCTCACCATGCAGCAAGGCGGCGGGGTCGGTTACGATTTTTCCAGCCTGCGTCCGGCGGGCATGGTGGCAGAGGCGACCGGCAGCATCGCCTCCGGCCCGGTATCCTTCATGCGCATCTGGGACGCGATGTGCGCGACCATGCTGTCGACTGGCGCGCGGCGCGGCGCGATGATGGCGACATTGCGTTGCGACCATCCCGACATCGAAGCCTTCGTCGACGCCAAGCGCGACCCCGCGATGCTGCGGCATTTCAATCTTTCGGTGCTGGTCAGCGACGCGTTCATGGCGGCGGTGGCGGACGACCGCGACTGGCTGCTGGCTTTCCCGGCCCATGCCCAAGAACCGCTATTCGGGCGCACGGTGAAGGCGCGCGACCTGTGGCAGCGCATCCTGCGCGCAGCCTACGACACCGCCGAACCGGGCGTGCTGTTCGTCGACACCATCAACCGCGACAACACCCTCGCCGGCCGCGAGACGCTCTCCGCCACCAATCCTTGCGGCGAAATTCCGCTGCCGCCCTACGGCGCCTGCGACCTCGGCTCGCTCAATCTCGCCGCCTTCGTGATCTCGCCTTTTACCGCCGAAGCCCGCCTCGACGTCGATGCGCTGGCCGAGTCGGCGCGGATTGCGGTGCGCTTTCTCGACAACGTCATCGACGTGTCGCGCTACCCGCTGCCGGCGCAGGCCGAACAGGCCCGGCGTACGCGGCGCATCGGACTCGGCATCACCGGGCTGGCCGATGCACTGGTGCTGCTCGGCCTGCGTTACGACAGCGAGGCCGCGCGTAAGCTGGCCGCAGGCGCGATGCAATCCCTTCGCGATGCGGCCTACGATGCGTCCATCGCGCTGGCCCGCGAGAAAGGGACGTTCCCCGATCTCGACCGCGAGGCGTTTCTGGCGAGCGGCTTCGCCTCCCGGCTGCCGGAAACCCTGCGCGACGCCATCGCCGCGCACGGCATCCGCAACAGCCATCTTCTGGCCATCGCCCCGGCCGGCACCATCAGTCTTCTGGCCAACAATATTTCCAGCGGCATCGAGCCGATATTCGCAGCCGAGGCCGAGCGCCGCGTGCTTGGAACGGATGGCGCCTATCGCACCCATCGCGTGCTCGATTACGCAACCCACCTGTGGACGCAACAGGGCCACGGCGGCAAGCCGTCCGCCCTGGTCGAGGCCCGCCGGATCGACCCGCTCGCCCATCTTAAAATGCAGGCCGTCCTGCAGCCTTTTGTCGACAACGCCATTTCAAAAACCATCAACGTCGCCGCCGACCTGCCGTTCGAACGCTTCGGGGATCTTTACCGGCTGGCGCACGTTTGGGGCCTCAAGGGCTGCACCGTGTTCCGCCCCAACCCGATCACTGGCGCCATCCTCAGCCCGCCACCCGCAAGCGCGCGGGTCCAGTGCTGCGGCATCGAACGCGAAGCCGATTAAACTTGGCGCATGCTACCCCATCCGCACCCACCCCCAGCCCCGCATAACCGCATCGGACTCGCCCTCGGGGGCGGCTCGGCGCGCGGCTGGGCGCACATCGGCGTGATCCGTGCACTTCACCACGCCGGCATCGAACCTGACATCGTCTGCGGCACTTCGATCGGCGCGCTGGTCGGCGCCGCCTATGTGGACGGCGATCTCGACCGGCTGGAAACCTGGGCTCGCGGCCTGCGCCTGCAGACGGTGGTGAGCTTCCTGGATTTTTCGCTCGGCGGCGGGCTGATCAAGGGCGACAGGCTGATCGAGTTCTTCCGCAGCCATTTTGTCGACCTCGACATCGGCGAACTGCCGCGGCCGTTCGGCGCCGTCGCCACCGACCTGCAGCGCGGCCGCGAGGTGTGGCTGCGCGAGGGCCGGGTGACGGATGCGGTACGCGCCTCGATTGCGCTGCCGGGTCTGTTCACTCCGGTGCAGCGCAACGGCGCCTGGCTGGTCGACGGCGGGCTGGTCAACCCGGTACCGGTGTCGCTCTGTCGCGCCATGGGGGCGGATCTGGTCATCGCGGTCGATCTGAATTCCGACCTGTTGGGCCGTCACCTCAAACCGAAAGCCGCCCCCGCATCGCCCAGGGCCCGATCAGACTACACCCCGATCGACGCCGTGCTGGCGCGAATCCAGTCGGGAATCTCGCAACTCGGGTTCAACAACGGTGATCAGGCCGCCACCCCGCCGGCCATGCTCGATGTGCTGTCCAGCAGCATCAACATCATGCAGGTGCTGATCACGCGCAGCCGGCTGGCGGGCGAGCCGGCCGACGTCATGGTGACGCCGCTGCTGGCCGATCTCGGGTTGATGGAATTCCACCGCGCCAGTGTCGCGATCGAAGCCGGAAAGCAGGCTGCCGAAGCGGCCATGCCGCAACTCCTCGCGCGACTGAATGGCGAAAACAGCCGCTGAAGCGGATCGGAAATCAGGGGGGGGAGAGGCAAAGCGCCAGCTTGCGCGTTCGATCCAGCTGCTTGATCGCAGCCTCGCGCCGCGAAGCCTCGGCCCGGCTGCCGGCCGGTTCGACATAAGCCAGACTCACCGGACGGCGGCTGCGCGTATAGCGCGCGCCCAGCCCGCTGTCGCCGTTGTGCTCGGCGACGCGGCGGTCAACGTCGGTGGTGATCCCGGTATAGAGCGAGTCGTCGGCACAGCGCAGCATGTAGACATACCATGCCGCGCTGCCGCGCTCGGCGATCATGCGTCAGCCACCGGAAGTGCGGCAGCCTTCAGCAGGCAGGAATCAAAGCGCGCGCTTGATCGAGATGATGCCGCGCACCATGCCGGCAGAATAGCCGGTGGCCTTGTCCTGCGGGTATTCGGCGGCGAGACGCGCCTTCACCCCATCGGAAATCGCAGCCGGATCGCCGTGACAGTTCAGGCACACAGGCTGCACCGGCAGCGCCTTGGCGAAGCGGAACTGCTTGCCGGCCGGCGTGCTGACAATCTGCCAGGTGTCGAGCGTCTCGGGTTTTTCGCCAGCAGCCAGACGCTTTTCGAGTCCGGCCTGGGCTTCGGCTTCCCAGGCATCGGGCACACCGGCCGGATTGCGGTTTTTCGGGCTGACGCGCTTGACGTCGAAGTTGAACTGCTTCGACACATCGGCGGCGATCTGCGGAGCGCGCTCCTTGCACACGCTGATTGCGCCTTCCGGGCCTTTTTCGCCCATGGCAGCCTTCAGTTCGCCGCCGAGTTTCTGGATCAGCGCGCCGGATGCCTTGCGGGCATCGGCCGCCATGGCGGCCTGTTCTTCGGCAGTGGGTCCGCTGGCGCAGCCGGCAATCAGGGCGGGCAGGGCAAGAGCAATCAGTACGGGTGCTTTCATTGTGTAATCCTCCTAAATTATGGGAACTGCCGATCAATTCTAGGGAAACCCCCGCTGCTATGCTAGTGGACGAAGTGAAAAATTTATAGATGATCACCAGGGCAAGCAACCGATGAAGCGCATTTACCAGTATTTTTTTCGCGGCCTGATCGCCGCCCTTCCACTCGGACTCACGGTCTATCTGCTGTACATTTTTCTGAGCTGGATGGAAACCCTGGCGATGCTGCTGATCCGGCCATTCTTCGGCGAATTCTATGTGCCCGGGATGGGCCTGATCCTCGGCATCATCGGCATTTTCCTGGTCGGCGTGCTGGTGTCGCAGCGCAACGTCGGCAAGCTGCTGTCGCTGCTCGAATTCCCCTTCACCAATCTGCCGGTGGTGAAGAGTATTTATTCCTCCCTGAAAAGCTTTGCCGATTATTTCGCGCCGCATCCCGCGCAAGCCACCCAGCAAATGGTGGTGATCCTCAGAATGCCGGGGCAGGCGCTGGAAGTGGTGGGGCTGGTCACGCGGCAGCATGTCGACAACTTGCCCACGGGCTTTCTGCAAGGCGACCGCGTGGCGGTGTATCTGCCGATGGGCTACATGATTGGCGGCTATACCGTGTTTGTGCCGCGCGAGTGGGTGCAGCCGATCGACATGACGGTAGAGGAAGCCATGCGCGCCTCCCTGTTCGCCTGGATGAACTCCGCCAGCAAGGGGGCGCCGCCCCAGCCGATGCCACCGTCTTGAACCCACTCCGTCATGATGTACAGTTCCACCCATGCAGATTGAATGCTACGCCCAGCGCCTGCTCAACCCGTTTCGCGGCGTGGTGCACGTCATTCGCTTCCAGTCGGCCGAGGCGGTAACGACCGACGGCATCGAGTGGGACATCTATGTCGCCAACGATGCGCTGCTCGACGACCTCGGGCCTGCCGGCAGGCGGACCCAGATCTCCGACATCCGCTACGGCCGCTGGTCGGCGGAAGAAGGGCTCAAGCGCGGACCGCTCTACCCGTCGGACGACTTTCGTCGGCTGGAGGAAATGGGCGCGGTGGTCTACGAACACCTGCGCAAAGCGCATCGCACGGCGCCGTTCGCGTTTCGCGACCCGTTCGAGTTGTGGCTGCTCGACTACGACGAAAATCCTCTGGCGCTGCTGCATAGCGTACGTTCAAGCAACGAGACGGACACCCGACCGCCGCTCGACTGGCGCGCCGGAATCGCCGCGCAGGAGCGCTTCAGAAGCGCGGCGATCCCCGGTATCGAGGAGTCCGCCGGCGCCTATCTGACCCGCTATGTGAACAGCCTCTCCCGCGGCGTTGCGCAATGGTTCAGCCGCTCGGACGAGGGCGCCGGACTGGGCCTGCACGCGCTGAAAGGGGACGACCGCTTGCGCGGGCGCGTGCTGGAAGCCGACGCCTTTCCGCCGCTGTTCATCGCCACCGCCAAAATGGACGCGGCACACACCCGGCTGGTGCGCGACTATCATGCCTGGCAGGCCCCCTGGATGCTGCTGTTGCCGCATCTCGACTCCACCACCCGTGGCGCGCTCGAAGCCCACGCCTGCCGGCAGGCCGAATTGATCGAGAAACATTGCCGGCTCTACCCCGCGGTGATCGACCGTGCCGCGCTGCAGGCCGCACGGGTCGCGGCGGCGCTGGAGCGCAGCCAGCCGCGCAAGGACGGACAGGACGAAGCGATGTCGATGTCCTACATCGAACTCAGCGTCAGCGCGGACGAATGACGATCAGCCGGCGACGTTGAGGATGGCGGCGGGCAGCACGCTGGAGGCGGCGCGGCGACTGCCGTGGGCAATGATTGCGAGGCAGGGCTGGATTCCTTGCGCACGGCGGCGTGTCGCAGCCGTTCGGCGTTCCGTCGGCTTATATCCGCACCGGCTCGAACGTCGCGTCGAGATTCTGGTCGTCGCAATAATCGAGGAAATCGCCGCGCAGGGTGGCGATGTGGGCGTCGGCGGGAATGCCGAGCGTCATGTGGACCGCGAACATCGGCGCACCGGTGTGCGGCGCCGGATAGGTTTCGGTTTCCAGCGCCTCGATGTTGATGTGCAGCCGCGCGAAGAAATTGGCGAGACTGTTGACGATGCCTGGCTGGTCGAGCGCGGCGACTTCGACGGTGTAGGGAATCAACGGCTTCTCGGTGCGGGCGGGGCGGGTGCGCTGCTGGATGATCGACAGCCCGAGCTCCTCGCCCACCGCCGGCAGCCGTGATTCCAGCTTGGCCAGCGCGTCCCAGCTGCCGGTAATCCGCATCAGCAGCGCGAAGCGGCCGCCGAGCGCGGCCATGCGGGATTCCTCGATGTTGCAGCCGGATTCGCCAATGCGGCGGGTGAAGCCTTCCACCAGGCCAATCTTGTCTTCTCCGCTGGCGGTGACGACGAGTGATTCGGTATCGCTTGCCATTAAATTAAACCTCTGTCGGACAGTTCTTTCTTGATGTATGCGTAGAACACCGGCGCGGCGATGACGCCCTGCACCCCGAAAGCCGCCTCCATCCCCAGCATGACGATGAGCAGTTCCCAGGCGCGCGCCTTGATCTGGGCGCCAATGATACGGGCATTCACGAAATATTCGAGCTTGTGGATGATTACCAGGAAGGCAAGCGATCCCGCGGCGGCATACAGCGAATGCGAAAGCGAAATGACGACGATGACGGCATTGGAAATGAGGTTGCCCAGCACCGGCAGCAGGCCGACAACGAAAGTGACCAGCACCATGGTCTTGACGAAAGGCAGTTCGACCCCGAACGCGGGCAGGACCAGGCCGAGATAAATCCCGGTCAGCAGGGCGTTGAGCGCGGAGATCCGCACCTGGGCGAAGACCACGCGACGGAACGCTTCGGCCAGCCGGAGAACGCGCTCGCTCAGGGCTTGCGCCAGCGGCGCCAGCACCTGGTGCGGCGCGGCTTCGCGCAGCGCGATGAAGCTGCCGATGATGAAGCCGACCAGGATCAACAGCAGCACGCGGCCGGCATCGCCGCCCAGCTTGCGCAGGTCCTGCGCATGGAGGCGCAGCCATTCGACCATGCCGGCGCGGATCACCGAATCATCTCCCTGCGGCAGCCATTCCCCGGCCCACGGCGGCAGCAGCTCGCGCGAATTTTCGATCACCTCGGCCATCTTGGCCAGCAGGCCGGTCAGGCCGCCCTCGGTGCGCAGATACAGGATGACGCCGGCGGTCATTCCGCCGACGATGCCCAGCACCACCAGGGTGATCAGCGTCACCACCAGCACTTTCGACCAGGTATGGCTGAGCTTGCCGATGACAAAACGCGGCGCCAGCAGGTGGACCAGCTGCACCACCAGCAGGCCGGCCAGCATCGCCGGCAGCACCCGAAGATGGAGGACGAACAGCAAACCGGCGGCCATCATCAGCCAGGCGGCGATCTGGTAGCGGGTGACGGGGGCGGGGGTGGCGGCGATCATGGCCGCCACGATGCCAACAAAGCGCGCGCGGAGCAAGGGGCAGCGCAAATCACCCCCTGACAATTACCCGTAACCAGGATTGTTCTCCAGCCAATTTGTAGCGCTTAAATAACGAACAAACCGGGATTGCCGGGCCGATTCCGGTCAGGAGCGCAGGTCTTCAGGCCGGTTGACGTTGGCGAAGCAGGCGGCATCGAAGCGCACCGTCGTCGAAGCCAACCCGGCCTGCCAGTGGCGCACCGCGCGTTCGCCGCGCGCCAGATACGCGGCGAGGTTGTCGCGCTGGTCGGTGCGCACGATGAAGCAGCTGTGGTGCATGCGCGCATCGTCCGCCGCCACCGCCAGCGGCACGCCTTCCCGTTGCGCCGCCTCGAGCAAGCGCGCCGCCAGGTCCGCGGGCAGATGCGGCGTGTCGCACGGCGCCACCACCAGCCAGTCCGCCGCCACCGCCTGCAGCGCCGCCAGCAGGCCCGCCAGGGGGCCGGGGAAATCGGGCAGAGTGTCGGGCAGCACGCGATGGCCGTACGCTGCATAGGTCTCGAGATTGCGGTTGGCGCTGATCACCAGCTCGTCGACCTGCGGCGCCAGCGCGGCGAGCGCCCATTCGATCAACGGGCGCCCCCGATACTCGACCAGCCCCTTGTCGACGCCGCCCATGCGCCGGCCCTGGCCGCCTGCCAGAACGACGGCGGCGACGCGCGCCGGCTCCGATTTACTGCCGACGCCGGACATACAGGTGGAGGCGGTCGGAGCGGTCGCCGGGGCGCGCGCCCTCCCACTGTTTGGCCCAGTCGGCCGAAACATGCGGCTCGCCCCCGCGCAGGCGGGTTTCCACCAGCAGCCAGTCGCAGCCAGCATCGTCGGAAGCAAACCGAAGGCCGCCGTGATAAGCCAGCAGCAGGCGCGGCTGGCTGCGCACCTGCCGGGCCTGGATGCAATCGGCGGGCGGCACCCGCGCCGCCAGTTCCTCGGCCACGCTTGCATAGGAAAGGCGGCGGTCGAGCGGCGCCTGAAACAGCGCCATCAGCAGCACCCAGATGAAGGTCATGCCCGCCGTCCACACCAGAATGGGGCGCAGTGGAGAACTGCTGACGCGGGTGAGAAAAACAACCCAGGCCAGGGTGACGGCAAGGCCCAGAGCCAGCGTCCATGGGCGCAACTCGCCGACATGCGTCATGCCCACCTTGCTCATCCGCTCCGCCAGGCGCGCCGGGATGGCCAGATCGTGCGCGCTCCAGGAAATCCAGAGCAGCAGCCCGATAAAGCCGAACAGCATGAGCGCAAACCAGAGCAGGGCATTGGCCGCCCCGCGGCGCAGGCCGAACAGCCCGGCGCCGCCCAGCAAGGCCAGCGGCAGCAGCAAAACCAGGCCTTGCTCGTCGCCCGGCCGTGCCGCCATGGCATACAGGCCGAGCAGGCCCAACAGCGCGCCGAGCGGCAGCACAAGGCCCGGCGTGCGCCACTGCCGCCTTCCCCGGTACGCCGCCCAGGCTGCCAGCGGCCATGCCGGCCACGCATACCAGCCAAGGATGCCGGCGAAATAGCCTGGATGCGGACCGTCGCCGCCCTGCCAGCGTTGCAGATTGATTGCGCCGCTCAAGGAAACATTCTGCGCCGCCAGCAGCGCCAGCCAAGCCGCGCCCGCTACAAGCGCAAGGCCGATCCCCCAGGCCAGGGTGCGCCGCGCCGCCGGGGAGCGGTACTCTTCCAGCAGCAGCGGCAACAGCGCCGCCAGCAGCAGGATCAAAGCGGCTTCCGCCGCGCCCCCCGCCAGCAGCAGCAGCGTTGCCCCGCCCCCCAGCGCCAGGCCGCCGCGCGCCTTTGCCGGCAGGACGGCGGCGCCATACAGCATGATCGCGGCGGCGGCGAACTGGGCGGTATAGGCATTGAGTTCGTGGCCGCGCAGCAGCAAGCCCACGCAGCCCAGCAAGGTCAGCGCAGCGGCCCATCCGGTTTCCGCGCCATACAGCGCACGGGCCGTGCGTGCGGAAAAAAATAGCGCCAGCGCGACAAACAGGCCCGAGGCGAGCCGCGCGCCATCGTGCAGGGCGAGGATGGGCGAGGTGAGCCAGGCGGTCGCGGTCGCCACCCAGTAATACAAAGGCGATGCGCCCAGGGCGGCCTGCGGCGCGAAGACGCCTTGAAGCTGCAGCCATAACCGGACGAAATGATCGCCGTCGCCGCCTTTCCAGGGCGCATGCCCCACCAGACCGGGCAACAGCCAGGCCGCGCAAAGCAGCAGCAGTCCGAGCCGCGAAAGAAGAAGCGGGCGCTTATTGAACAATTTTGAGGAGTTGGCCCGGTTTGGGCTCGCCTTTGGGATAGAGGCCGTTCATCAGGCGCAGCAGGCTCTCGGCGTCCGCCCCCAGCGGCGACTTGCGCGCCAGCCCGGCCATCGTCATGCCCGGCTGGGCGTTGACGATCTGCATCAGGTACGACCGGGCAGCCCGTTTCTCGGCCGGGGTGATCGCCCGAAAGCTGTTGATCGCCGCACGCAGGGTGCTGCGCTCGCGATCGTAGGCGGGTTTGTCCGCGGCCATGCCGGCAATCAGGTACTGCGTGCCGTTGAACACCGCGGACGCCGCCACCACCGGCTTGCCCTGCTGGGCGCCGGCGGCGAATGCGGCCGGATAGCCGCTGAGCTTGCCGCTTTCAAACCGCGCTCCGGCATCCAGCTTGATGCCCTTCTGCAAGGTTTCCAGCGGCTTGTCGCTCTTCGGCCCCTGCTGAAGCTCGATCAGCGCATCGTCTTTCGGGCTGGTCGCCGCCACCCGGTCGGGGCGGTTCTGTACCCGCCAACCCTGCGGAAACTGGAGCGTCAGGCCAAACTTTTCATGCAGCAGCATGTTGTTGCGGATCACGCCCTGGTCGGGGCTGTCGCCAAATACCACGCCCGCCATCTTCTGCAGATAATCGCTGCGGCCTTCGCGCGGATGGGCAACGCTGTATTTGCCGGCCTCGCCCACCACCTGCCTGAAACGCGCGTCGTTGCTGGGGTGCGTGTCGAACGTGCCGTGATAGGTGCGCGGCTGGCGGCCGTCGCGCCTGGCCTGCTCGGCGGCAAACAGCTCCTGGTTTTTCAGCACGCCGACGACCTCGACCATCGCCTGCGGATCATAGCCGGCCCTGGCCAGATATTCCGCGCCGAGGCGGTCGGATTCCAGCTCGTGTTCGCGGCCGTAACCGGAGGCCCAGACCTGCGCCAGCGTTTGCAGCAGGGCAGCGCCCGCCTGACTGTCCATCCCCGGCGCCAGAATCGATCCCAGCGCCAGGCCAAGGCCGGCGGCGGTTTGCGCACTTTGCTGGCGCACCCCATGACGCGCGGCGACGTGGCCGATTTCGTGCCCCACCACTCCCGCCAGTTCAGCCTCGGAATTCAGGTACGCCATGATGCCGCGGGTAATGTAGACATAGCCGCCGGGCAGGGCAAAGGCATTGACGTCAGGACTGTCCACCACCGTGAAGTGCCACTGCATGTCTGGCCGCTGGCTGTGCTTCGCCAGCCGCTGGCCCACCTCGTTCACATAGGCCTGCAGCGCAGGGTTGGCCAGCGCAGGGTATTCCTTCAGCACATCCTGGTGCGCCTGCGCGCCCATCTGGATTTCCTGCTGCCCGGACATCGGCACGAAGTCCTTGTCGCCGGTGACCGGGTTTTGCGCGCAATGGGTCAGCGACAACGCGCCGAGAACGACGACTGCGATACGGCGGAAAGCTGGCGGGGTCACGGCTGTCTCATTCTTGCTGGTCTGCGCCCAATGATACCGTCGGGTTGCAGCATCAATGCAAAAAGCGGCCGAAGCCGCTTTTTGCATTGATGCTGCCTTGTTGCGCACGTGCAGCGCAAACCGGATTACTTCATGCCGTAGCGCTGACGGAACTTCTCGACGCGACCGGCGGTATCGACGATCTTCTGCTTGCCAGTGTAGAACGGATGGCAAGCCGAGCAGACTTCCACATGCAGGGCCGGCTTGCCCAGCGTGGAGCGGGTTTGGAAGGTGCTGCCGCAGGA
>JAUPLV010000171.1 GCA_030836725.1 Pseudomonadota bacterium
GGAAGGCAACCGCTTCGCCGTGCTGACCGACATCCTCGGCGACGAAGATCACCTGGGCGACATGGACTACAAGGTCGCGGGCACCGAAAAAGGCGTGACCGCGCTGCAGATGGACATCAAGATCACCGGCATCACCACGGAAATCATGAAGGCCGCGCTGAGCCAGGCGCAGGAAGGCCGCCTGCACATCCTCGGCATCATGAAGGCCTCGGTCTCCGGCAGCCATGAAATGTCGGCCTACGCGCCGCGCATCATCGCGATGAAGATCAACCCGGAAAAGATCCGCGACGTCATCGGCAAGGGCGGCGCCGTCATCCGCGCGCTGACCGAGGAAACCGGCACCCAGATCGACATCCAGGAAGACGGCACCGTGAAGATCGCCTGCACCAGCATGGAAGCCGGCGAACTGGCGAAAAAGCGCATCGAGGAAATCACCGCCGAGGTTGAAGTCGGCAAGGTCTACGAAGGCCCGGTCATCAAGCTGCTCGACTTCGGCGCCATCATCAACGTGCTGCCGGGCCGCGACGGCCTGCTGCACATCTCGCAGATCGCCCACGAGCGCGTCAACACCATCGGCGACTACCTGAAGGAAGGCCAGATCGTGAAGGTGAAGATTCTGGAGGCCGACGAGAAGGGCCGCCTGCGCCTGTCGATGAAGGCGCTGCTGGACGCCCCCGCGCCCACCCCCAGCGACGAAGAACAGGCCAGCTGAACCGGAAACGCCGCGCCAACCAGCGCGGCTGTTCGCTCCCAATAAAAAACGCGCCAACCGGCGCGTTTTTTATTGGGCCGAAAGACTTGCCAATCAGATCGTCTCGCCCAGGAACGCCTGCCACCAGCGCTTGCGCTGACCGGTGACCACGCCGCGGATTTCGAGTTCGCGCGGCGGTGTCTTGCTCATCAGCCAGCCCGGAAGAACCGAGGATTTCGTCGAACTGGAACCGCACGAGCTGCCCAGGTGATTGGGGTCGTAAATCTTGATGAAATTGGGCGCATCGAGGTCGTCGGCATAAACGATCGCGCAGTAATCCTCGTGATGCTCGCGCCGCAGCAACTCATCCAGTTCGTGCATGAATTGCCGCACCTTGTCAGCCTGCGAGGGCGCTTGCGGCACGTCCTGCCCAACCGCATAGAGATACCAGCCCTCTTCGGCATTCACCCGCTGCCAGAACGCAGTCAGCTGATCCCATCGCATGACGCTGTATAAGAGGCCGTTGTAGTAACGGTCGAATTCGCTTGGCTGGTCAGAACTGGGCTGGGTCATGGTGCTTTGAAAAATGAGCTGGTTTGGCGGCCTGTCGGACCAGGTTTATTTGGCGACCTGGCGTTCGCGGATTTCCTCGAGCGTCTTGCAGTCGATGCACAGCGTCGCAGTCGGACGCGCCTGCAGGCGATCCAGGCCGATTTCAACGCCGCATGACTCGCAATAACCGTATTCGCCGCTTTCGATCTTGTCGATGGTCTCGTTGATTTTCTTGATCAGCTTGCGCTCCCTGTCCCGGTTGCGCAGCTCGAGCGCCATGTCGGATTCCTGGGTGGCGCGGTCGTTGGGGTCGGCAAAAACCATCTGTTCGTCCTGCATGGAATGCAGCGTGACGTCGATGTCCTGCGACAGCTCGGCTTTCCACTCCTCGAGCATTTTGCGAAAATGCGCGAGCTGTTTTGCGTTCATGTATTCTTCGCCTTTTTTGGCCTTGTAAGGCTCAAAGCGCGTCAAAATTTCAGCCATCTCGATCTCTTTGAAATAATGATATGTTCCGGGCCAAGCCCAGCCTGATTTAATAACAGAATCCAACTCACGCCGCAACCAAAATGACCCTACACGCCCTGCTCTTCGACGTTGACGGCACGCTTGCCGACACTGAACGTGACGGCCACCGTCCCGCCTTCAACCAGGCCTTTGCCGACGCCGGGCTCGACTGGCGCTGGGACGCCGAACTCTACGGCAAACTGCTCGCCGTGACCGGCGGCAAGGAGCGGATGAAATATTACATTGACCACTTTCGGCCGGACTACAGCAAGCCGGACAACTTCGACGAACTGGTGGCGGAACTGCACCAGGCCAAGACCCGGCACTACGCGGCGCTGGCCGCGCGCGGCGGCATCCCGATGCGGCCCGGCGTCAAGCGACTGCTCGCCGAAGCGCGCGACGCCGGCCTGCGGCTGGCGATCGCCACCACCACCACCCCGGAAAACGTCACCGTGCTGCTGGAGCACAGCCTGGGATCCGGCACGCAGGACTGGTTCGAAGTGATCGCCGCGGGCGACATCGTTCCGGCCAAAAAGCCCGCGCCCGACATCTATCACTACGCGCTGGAAAAAATGGGCCTGAATGCCGCCGACTGCCTGGCGCTCGAGGACTCGGAAAACGGCCTGCACGCAAGCAGGGGGGCTGGCCTGAAAACACTGATCACCGTGAATGACTACACACTCGATCATGATTTCAGCGGCGCGGCCGTGGTGTTGTCCGACCTCGGCGAACCCGATGCGCCCAACCGGCTGCTGGCCGGCCCCGACCTCGGCCGTCCCTACGTCGACGTGGCCTATCTCAGGGCGCTGCACGCGAACTGAATTTATCCGCGAAGGACGCGAAGAAACGCGAAGGGAAAAACAGGTTTTCTTCGCGAACCTTCGCGTCCTTCGCGGACAAAAAAACCCGTTCAGGGGTTATGCATCAGCGCCGCTTCGAGCGTGTTCTCCAGCAGGGTCGCCACAGTCATCGGCCCGACGCCGCCCGGAACCGGGGTGATCCAGCTGGCGCGTTCCGCGGCGGGTTCGAAATCGACATCGCCTACCAGCTTGCCATCCGGCAGGCGATTGATGCCGACGTCGATGACGATTGCGCCCTCGCGTATCCAGTCGCCCGGAATCATGCGCGGCCGCCCTACCCCAACCACCAGCACCTCAGCCGAACGCACGAAGCTTTCCAGATCGCGCGTGGCACTGTGGCACACGGTGATGGTGCAGCCCGCCAGCAGCAGTTCCAGGCTCATCGGCCGGCCAACGATATTCGACGCCCCCACCATCACCGCATTCTTGCCGCGCAGTTCCTCGTTGGTCGCGCGCAGCAGCGTCATGATGCCGCGCGGGGTGGATGGCCGCAGCGTCGGCATCTTCACCGCCAGGCGGCCGATGTTGTAGGGATGAAATCCGTCGACATCCTTGTCCGGCCGGATGCGCTCAATCACCGTCTCCGTGTCGATGTGCGCAGGCAATGGCAACTGCACCAGAATGCCGTCGATGGCGGGGTCGGCGTTCAAGGTATCGATCAGCGCCAGCACTTCTTCCTGCCTCGTCGCGCTCGGCAGATCGTGTGCCACGCTGGTCACGCCGGCGCGCTCGCAGGCACGCTTCTTGTTGCGCACATACACCGCCGAGGCGGCATCGTCGCCCACCAGAATCACCGCCAGCCCGGGACGGCGTTTACCCTGCGCCTCCCGTTCGGCCACCTTGTCGTGAATCACGGCGAGGATGGTGTCGGCCATCGCCTTGCCGTCGAGAATGCGTGCGCTCATTAGGACAACCCTGAAGCAAAAGGGTGATTTTCCCGGAACCCATCATCCGACTCAAGCAAAAATTGACCCGGCCAATTCGGCCATGTATAGTCTCGCTTCTCCGAAATGCAGCTGGTGTGCATAGATAGGATTTCGGGGTGTAGCGCAGCCCGGTAGCGCGCCTGCTTTGGGAGCAGGATGTCAGGAGTTCGAATCCCCTCACCCCGACCACCCCCAATTGTTCCAAGTAATAATAGCGCCCGAGAAGTGTGTCTCTGCCCGTAGCTCAACTGGATAGAGCACCAGCCTTCTAAGCTGGGGGTTACAGGTTCGATTCCTGTCGGGCAGGCCAAAGTTTTCGTTGCCAGTGTTTGCTGGCGACACCAATGGTGGACGTAGCTCAGTTGGTAGAGTCCAGGATTGTGATTCCTGTTGTCGTGGGTTCGAGCCCCATCGTCCACCCCACCCAATTCAAGCACCCGACGCCTGACGGCCCGGGTGCTTTTTCTTTTCCGGTGCACGGGCGGAACTGCTGGCCGATGTTTCTGACGGTGCTCGCGTAATTGCCTTGCTTGCAGCCAAAAACGTTGCTACATTACCGGTCGTTCAGCAAAATGCTGCAAGCACCTTCAAGCATGGTGCTCTCCTTGGATCAACCGCCTTGACGGGCGGTTGGCTTTGTTCAGCCAATCAAAGGAGAAATCATGCGTCAAACCCGCACAAAAACCATCCAGGAAGAAATCGTTGTTTGTGACCGCTGCCATCGGGAGATGGGGGCGGAAAGAAACGACATCGAACTTCAGGAGCGAACCGCGATACGTTTCCGGGGAGGTT
>JAUPLV010000172.1 GCA_030836725.1 Pseudomonadota bacterium
TGGCCGCCGAGATGAGCCGGAACCCCACGCATTACACAATGGAAGGACAGTCGCGCGACATGACGGTGCTGTTTTCCGACATCCGCGGTTTCACCAATTTTTCCGAGAAGCTGCCGCCGACCGAACTCGCCGAAGTGCTGAACGCCTACCTGTCGACGATGACCCGCATCATCCAGCAGCAGCGCGGCACCATCGACAAGTACATCGGCGATGCCATCATGGCGTTCTGGAACGCGCCGGTCGATTTGAGCGACCATGCCGTTCGCGGGGTTCGGACCGCGCTCGACATGCAGGCCGCGCTGCCGCGGCTGAACCGTGAGTTCGCCGAACGCGGCTGGCCCGAGGTGAAGATCGGCGTCGGCGTCAACACGGGACGCATGAGCGTCGGCAACATGGGTTCGGAATTCCGCATGTCGTACACCGTGATGGGCGACGCGGTGAATCTCGGTTCGCGGCTGGAAGGCATCACCAAGCAGTACGCTGTCGGCATTCTGGTCACGCAGCCAACGGTCGACGCCGATCCGGTGCATGCTTTCATGAAGGTCGACGAGGTGCGCGTCAAGGGCAAGGAAACCCCGGTGGCGATTTATGAACCGCTGGGGCGGAAAGACGGCCTCGCCGACCCGGTGCGCCAGGAGGCCGCTGAATTCGAGGCCGCGTTCGCGCGTTACCAGGGGCAGGATTGGGGCGCGGCCGAAACCGCCCTGCGCGCCCTCAATGCCCGCGCGCCGCGCGCGCTGTACGATATCTACCTTGAGCGCATCGCGCATTTCCGCGAATCGCCGCCGCCCGCGGACTGGGACGGCGTGTTCGTCTACACCACGAAATAGCCACGGTAAAACAGCGATGAAACTCAGCGTACTCGGCTGCAGCGGCGGCATCGGCAGCGGACGCCACACCACCTGCCTCAAGGTCGACGACGACGTGCTGATCGATGCCGGAACCGGCATCACCACGCTCGACTTCGACCAGCTGCTGGCGATCGATCACATCTTCCTCACCCATGCCCATCTCGACCACGTGCTGGGACTGCCGCTTCTGCTCGACAGCATGGGCGACATGCGCGAGTCTCCGTTGACGGTGCATGCGCTGCCCGAGGTGCTCGAGGTGTTGTCCACTCATCTGTTCAACTGGCGTCTGTGGCCGGATTTTCGGATGATTCCGAGCGCGGAGGCGCCGTGGCTGCGGTTTTCACCTTTGGCGTTCGGCGACGCATTTGAACTCGGGGGGCGAACATTCAGGGCGCTACCGGTGAATCATGGGGTGCCGGCATGCGCCTTCCATCTGGCCACGGCGGCGGGAAGCCTGGTGTTCAGCGGCGACACCACGCGCAGCGAGGCTTTCGTCGCCGCGCTCAATGCCATTGCCGATCTGCGCCACCTCATCGTCGATACGTCGTTCGAGAATGCGCTGGCCGGTGTGGCGCGGGCATCCGGACATCACTGGCCGGATTCGCTGGCGGAGGAACTGCGTGCGCTTCGCGTGCGCCCGGAGGTCTGGATCACCCACCTGAAACCGGGCAACGAGGCGGCGATCATGAACGATCTTCATGCCGTCGCACCCGCCTGGGCGCTGAAAGCCCTGCAGCAGGGCCAGCTTATCGAGATTTAATCCGCCCGCTTGACCCAGGACCGATGCAGGCTGCCGGGTTTGGGCGCGGCGCATGGCCGCGATACGGCATGGTCACGCTTCAGGAGGAGTCCCGCTATCCGTATCGGCTGTCGCCGCGCTGTCGTCGGCGGGCGCCGTGGACTCCGGGTTTTCCCCGGCGCCGCTGTCATCGCCGGCCGTCTTTCCGGCCAGCTTTTGCTGGCGTTTTTCTTCCTGCTTCTTTTTCTTCGCCATATCTCGCTGGCGTTTTTCGTACTGGTAGTTTGGTTTGGCCAAGATGTCACCTTTGATCGCGGCAAGAGCCGAATGAAGTTTATGGGAGTGTTTTTTTTAATGGAAGGTCACACAGAATAATCGCAAAACAGCGGTTAAGTGGAACGCTTCCCGATTACGGGTGCGAAATCCGCCAGTTCCGCTTCAAACCCGGGAGCGCTCAAACCTTCATAAGCTTCCCGGCTGAACAGGCTGACCACGCCAGCCATTTCGCTCCAGCCATAGCCCCGGCAGGATTCGCTTAGGGTACCGCGGTCCTGAGGCACGCGGGCGACCAGGTGCAGGCATCCCGTGCTGTAAATCAGGTTGTAAGGGATGTTTTGCTGGTGCAGATAATCGATTTCGAACCAGGCGCGGTCAGCATCGGTAAAACGCTGGCACGGCAACGGGTAGGCCTGGGCACCGCCATTGTGGATGAAGCGCGGATCCTGAACCGGCAGCGGGTCTGTCCGAACAAAACTCTGGAAGTGCAGGTGGTTGACCGAAGCGCCGGCACCGTAGCTATTGTAGCCCAGGCATAAGCCGGGGGTTCCGGATTCCGCGCAAATTTCCCAGGCCCAGCCATGCAGTTCTGGGGTGAGGTGTTGCGGCGTCTGGCGCAGGGGGTCGGGAACGAGCAGGCCGTGCAGGCGGGCAAAAGGAAATTTGTTGTACAGCAGGCGAGCTGGTTTGCCTGCGAGCGCGCCTTCCCAGAATATTTCCCTGGCGAGGAACGGCTTGTTGAAGTGGAAGCCCGCCGGATCGAAGGGGCGCAGCAGGCTTTCGAATTTCACTCCGCTGATGCGCGGCGGACGCAGGGCGCGGATCGGGTTGAACATCGCTTCCCAGGGGCCTGCACGGCGGCTTTCCACGGGCTTCACGTGATCAAGGCCGATGGCAAATAGCTTGAGAAACACCAGCACGTCGTCGTCCGGTTCGCCAAGCTTCCGGCCGCAGCGGAGCGATTCGGCGATGCCGGCTGCAAGTTCGGCGTGGCGTCTGGCCAACGCGGGCGCGAGATCCGCCCACAGTCCCGCATCATAGGCGGCATTGGCCAGCACGAGGATGTAGACGCCGAGGCCGGCGTGACTTTCCAGCATCGCAGCGAGTCCGTCCGCGAAGCGGTGTTCCAGCGCGGACGGAGAGGAGAAGGGGGAAGCGGGATGGGGCATGCGGTTCGGGCGACGCGGGTTTTGATTGTCCTATGTTGCCATCCCTCCGCGGCAACGGCCATTCAGGTTTTTTGGGCGGTAGGGCGCCGCGCTTATGTCTTGCCATTGGCCTATGGCGCAACGCCTCTTCCATTGGAGTGCGGATTTTCAGCTTGCCCAGGCGCGGCTTTGACATCAGCCCCCAGCTTTGTCTGGCCGTTGCGGCGGGCCTCAGCTGCCGGCGCGGAATGTGTGTTCCAGGTCCGCCAGTTCGATTGCGGCCGCGGCGAAATCATCCTGCCGCAGGCTGGCCTCGATGCCCGCGGCGCCCGCCTGGATGGCGCTGGCCATCACGCTGGCTGCCGCGCCTTTCAGGGCATGAGCCTCCTTGCGGCAGGTTTCGGCATCGCCTTGCTCGATCGCGCGTTTCAGCGCAGCCAGACTGGCTTCGGTGGTGCTGAGAAAAACGGCTTCAAGCTCATCGACCAGATCGGGATTGCCGGGGTAGCGTGCGTGCAGTGCGGGCAGGTCGAGCAGAGGCGGGCGCGCGGTCATGGTTTCAGGCGGGGTCGCTGCCGCCTTCGGCAGCCACTGCATCAGCATGGCTGCCAGCGCGGTCTCGGTATAGGGTTTGCTGAGGTAGTCATTGGCGCCCGCTTTCAGGCAGGCTTCGCGAAAGCCCGCGTTGGCGTTGGCGGTCAAGGCGACGATGGGAATGTGGCGAATGCCGGACGGCAACCGACGGATATGCCGGGTGGCTTCCAGCCCATCCATTTCCGGCATTTGCCAGTCCATCAGCACCAGATCGAAGTCGTCCGCCGACAGGGCGTCGAGCGCCTCTTTTCCGCTGGAGGCAATGCTGTATTGAAGGCCCATTTCGCGTAACTGGTGCGCCAGCACTTTCTGGTTCACCGGATGGTCCTCCACCAGCAGGATGTGTCCCCGGAACTGGATGCTTGGCTGGATGGGCAACTCGACGGGCGGCAGGGTGGTCGCCGGCAGCGGCAACCACAGCGTGAAAATGCTGCCTTTTCCCGGCGTGCTCTCGACGCCGAGACGGCCGCCCATCAGCTCCGCCAGTTGTTTGCTGATCACGAGTCCCAGTCCGGTGCCGCCGTAGCGGCGGGTGGTGGATGAGTCGGCCTGGGAGAATGCCTCGAACAAGCGTGCCTGGGTTTCGTGGTCGATGCCGATGCCGTTGTCGCTGACGCTGAATCGACAGGCGATTTCGCCTTGCATGGCGTCGAATGTCGCTTTCAATTCAATCTCGCCGTCCTGGGCGAACTTGATGGCGTTGTCGACCAGAT
>JAUPLV010000062.1 GCA_030836725.1 Pseudomonadota bacterium
GCACGGGCCTGCTGCATTCCTGCGTTGATCAAGGCAGTGACTTGGCCTGAAATGCTCGATGAGGAGTTGAAGTCCATCATGGCTTTTCCCCCTTCGGTTCATCCCACGGCAGGTCGTCTTCCAGATCGGCGAACGGATTGGCGCTGTCTGGCGACAAGGGATCGGGCATCGGCGGTAAGCCCCGCACGGGCGGGAACTTGCTCTGCTCGTGGTGCGCGACCATCGCGTCCGACCAGCAGGTGACGATGGCGTCAATCACCTGCAGCGCCTCAGCTTCGGAGTAGTCGCCCAGCGGTTTGGCAAAGCCGATCTCGCCCGCCGCCTCGCCGAAGGCCTTGAGGCACTGCTTCATCGCGGCAAGCTCGATATCAGACGGATCGATCATGGCGACCTCCTTGATATCGATTCGGCCTTCCTTGGCGCGCAGCCAGTTGCCGTAGAGCAGGTGGAAGGTGTCCTGACAGCGGCGCGAGCAGAACACCCAGTCGATGGGGTAGCGGTGCGGGTCGGCTGTCTTGAATCGACCGTCCGAGTGCCCGTAGCCGCGTGCTTGACGTTTGCAGACCCAACATTTCACGCCTCCTCCTCGAACTCATCGAGCAGCAGGCCCAATTGCAGGGCAGCGCCAGCGAAGGCGGCCTCGCAGCGGCGCTTGAAGTCGGGGTAGCTCATTGAACTGCGTGCGATGGCTGTGACCGCGTGAATCTGCGATTCCAGATGCGCGAGGCCTTTGTCGGACAACCACTGGTGGTGCTTCTGCGAGATACCCTTGCGGTTGCGGATCTCGCCTAGCAGATCCTCTGGCAATACCGGGCCGTACACCCAGCGCAGCGTGATTTGGCCGATGACGTGCGGCGGGTTCTGCTCGTGCCCCTGATACCGCCAGTTGAAGAGGCGGTACAAAGCTCGGTAATAATCGGGATGGAAGCGCCGCTCCCATGACGAGCAGGATTGGCGCAGCAGCTTGGAGATCAGTTCTTGCAGCGCGTCGGGTGCGCGGTGATACTGGAACCCGGTCGCCTCGTCGATCAGCGCGGTTTCGCCGGTGACCGCCAGCGCCGACAGAATCTTGCGGCAGTTGGGAATGAGGTGCTGGCGCTTGGGATGCAGCTGTCCGAGCAATGCGGCATCGATGACGCCGAGCGCCACATCACCCACAATTCCCGCCGGAAAGAATGTCCCGGTCTGCCCCGAGGGTAAGCGTACCTTTGCGTACCCTTTTTTCTCGAACGCTGACAATGACTTAGCGGCAAATTCGCGGATCAAAGCGCCAATCTGCGTACCAGGGCTTTTTTCCCGCAGACCCAGAGCTCGAGCCAGTTGGCGCTGGACGTAGCCGCGTTCGCCGTTGGTGAGCACAACAGCTTCGCAGTCGAGATCACCGAAATGCACGACGCCGTAGTGGCTGGCGGTGAGGACGGATGTGTTCATGGCCATCTCCTCACTGTGCCCAGGACGGTTTGCCCGTCACGGGTGCGCGTTGCTGGACCGGTGCCGCGTAAGCAGGAGCCGCCTGCGCCGGAGCGCCGGAATTACCATCATCGCTGGTCTTGAGCGACACCCCCATCAACTTGGCGTAATCGGGGTGGTCGGGTTCGACCGCGACCTTGACCACGTTGCGGTCTTGGCCATTGCTGTCCTTCTCGATGTCCACGCGGGCCAGGAACTCAAGGCCATCCAGTTCGAGGAAGCCCTGGATGCGGCGCGCGGCGGTGGCCTGCGGGCTGTTGTCCTGCGGATGGACATTGCGGGCGCTGTTAAGCGCAGCACGGATGAAGCTGCGCCCCATCTGGCCCCAGGTCGGCCCCTTGCGGGAGTAGAGCCCGATGTTCGACCACAGCTTGCGTTTGGCGTACTCGCCGCCGGTAATGACGAATTCGGCGGCGAGATAGACCGCTCCGGTATCGAAGGACTCGGTGGCGTAGCCGCCCGTCCAGCCCTGACTCGCGTCGTCATGGCCGCCCGGTTTGAAGGTCATGCGCATCGGCGCGATGACCCCTTTGGGGATCAGATCGAAGCCAGACTGTTGGGGATCAGCATCTTGAAAATCAAAAAAATTGGACGACATGGTTATTACTCCTTGGATTCGGTGGTGTTGGGGGTGGCGGACGTGGCCGATGCGCACTTGGCGATCAGCGCGCCGAGATGCGGCGGTTCCAGCAGATCGAGACGACCGCTGCGGTCTTTGGCCGGGAAGCCGTATGGATTGACGGTGTGGGTGACGAAGGCGCGGTAGGCGCTGCCGTCCTCGGCCTTGATCTCGGCCAGCGTCACGACCTCGTCGACGATGCCGGGCAGTTCGAGGCTGGTCTTGCTGCCCTCGATCTGCGGCACGAACACCTTGCGGTTGTAGTCGTCGAGCCGTTCGTCGAGGATGGCGACGAACACGACGTTCTTGCCGCGCGCGTGTTGCAGGTGGGTCAAGGCGCTGACCATCTCCTGACCGAGCAGGCCGTAAGCACCGCGCATGTCGGGCTTGCCAGTTCGGTCGCTGACCGCACCCGGTTGCGTCTTGCACCACGCGAAGCACTGGCGCGAGAGCTGTGTGATCGAGTCGAGGAAGAAGGTCTGGTAGCGGTCGAGCTGCGCAGGATCGCCGAACTTCTCGACGACGTGGTCGTAGTGCGCCTGCGAGAACGCGGCCTCCGGCGGCAGCGAGCGATCCGGCCCGGCGAGGAACACGAAGAAGTCGCGCGACTCCGGCCACGAGGCCGGGCGGATGGTGTCGCCGGGCCAGTCGGCCACGGCCAGGTCACCCGCTTCGATGTCGAGGAACAGCGTGGTGGCCGGGTCGAGGTCTTTGAGCCGGGTGGTCTTGCCGATGCCGGACTTACCGAGCATCAGCAGCTTCACGCCTTTGCGTTCTGCCATCCGCTCGATGGCGGATACGATGGGGAGCTTTTTCATGCCGCCTCCCCGTCGATGGTCAGAGAGATGGTCGGCTTGCCTTCATCCACGGTGCGTGCGGCGGCGAATTGCTGCTGCAGCGCCGTGGGCCAGCTCGTGTAACGGGTTTCGGACACCGACAACTTGATGTCGATGTAGTCCTCGACCTTGTCGCCCGATGCCACGATGCGCTCGGCAATCTCCTTCAGGATCGTCTGGTTCCAGTTGACCTTCTTGGGCAACTCGAACTTGACGTGTAACGGGCCGTCGCTGATGTGGGCGGTACCGAAATCGCGGCCGGTTTCCCGCAATGCGACGCGGGCCTGCTCGCCGAAACGCTGCGCCTTGGCGGCATCCAGTTTGGTACGCAGTTGTTTGAGGTATGCGATGGCCTCGTCGACGTGGCCTTCGGACTCCATGAAGTCACGAATTGGCAAGGACACCATTTGGGCGACCGTCATGCTGGCAAGGTCTGCTGGATAGTGGGTAAGGTCTTTCATGGCCATCTCCTCAACCCGGTACACGTTCGGAGGTCGAGACGTAGAGGTGGCGTTTCTCGTAATCGAGCACGCCGTTCTCGCCGTCCAAGGGATAGGCCACCTTCTTCGAGAACTTATTGAAGACAGGGCCCCGGCCAAGACCGCGCCAGCGCGTGAGCGTCTTTGGGGACATGCCCCAGCGGCTGGCCAGCTCGACTTCGCTCAGGAAGCGGCGCTCGGACAGTGCCGAAGATTGAGGGGTAGGCATCGAGTTGAACCCGACGCCGGAATTGAGGCCCGGTTTGCCACCGAAGCCAGGGGACATTGCCATTGAATAGGCCATTGCCATGCTCCTTTCCCATTCAGGGATTGGGGCGTGAGCGGTGGCCAGTCCTGTACTGGCCTTTGATGCCGTTTCACGCCTTCATCGGGGAAGGCGCTACATCCGGCGTAGCAACAGCTACTTTTGGCGTAGCGGAAAACTTTTTTTCTCGGCCCTCCGCTAGCCGAGTGACGCGATCAATCGGCGTTGCTCATCCCAGTCGAAGGGCACCTTGGCCCGCAGGATGGCTTCCAGCGACACTGCTCGTGGGAGTGTTCCTTCGTAGGCGGCCTGGATGATGTCCGGAGCGAGAAGCGCCAGCCGCAGCAGTTCGTTGATCGTGGAGCGGTGGACGCCTTCGCGCTCGGCGATTTCCATCGTTGTGGCCACCGCCTCGGTATCGAGTAGTTGCTGCCAGTAGATGCCGCGCCCCATCGCCTTGAGCAGGGGCTGATCCTGCTCGGGGGTGAGCACGGGCGACGCGGTGACGGCAACCGGCTGGCTGACTCCGTCCGGGGCGACGATCACCTTCTTGATGCCCCGCTTCTTGAAGTGGAAAGGCACAAAAGTGGTGATCCGCACGCCGCCGCTGTCCAGTGGATGGCGGCGCTCGTGGGGCAACCCGTCGCCGATCAGCTTTTTGGATGACCGATTCACGATGCCACCTCGATTTCCAACAGTTCGCCGCCGATGGTGTCCGGACTCAGTTCCCCTGCCAGTTCTCGCCATCCGGATTCGCGCCAGACGATGTCAACGCCGTCGGAGAGCAAATGGACACGCTCGATCAGCAGATTGACCAGGCGCACCTGCTCGGCAGGGAACAGCTGCCGCCAGACGTCGCCGAGGCGGCGCATGGCCAACACGGTGGTCGGTTCGTCGATCTCCGGGTATTTGTCGCAGACGGCATTCCAGACCCCTTGGATGCTCTCCGGTGACTGGAGCGCGCCCACCAGCAGGTTCACCACCACTTCCTCGATCTGATCGGCCGGAATCATCCCGGTGGCGCTGCTGCGGTAGCCGTACCGCTTGTCCGCCTTGGGGATGTAGTAGCGGTATTTCTTACCCGAGGGTTTCTTGCTGTAGGTGATGTGGTACTTGCCGCCGTCAGGCCCGTACATCAATCCGCGCAGCAAGGCATCGGTTTTATGGCGGGTCTGGGTCTTGCCCATCCGCTCGTGCGCATCCTCGGCCAGGATGGCCTGCACCCGATCCCACAGTTGCCTGCTGATGATCGGCTCGTGCTGGCCCGCGAAAACTGCACCCTTGTGGCAGATCTCGCCGACGTAGATCGGATTGCGCAGCAGCTTGGAGATGTACTTCTTGTCCATCGGCGTACCGTTACGCACGCCGCCGTTCTTCAAACGGTTGGGCTTGGTGGTGATGCCTTCGAGGGAGATTTCCCGGACGATGTCGGTGATAGATCGCAGCTCGGTGAATCGCAAAAAAATGCGCCTGATGATCTCGGCGTCCTTTTCCTCGATGATGAGCTTGCGGTCTTTGACCTCGTAGCCCAAAGGCGTGTAGCCGCCCATCCACAAGCCCTTGCGCTTGCTGGCCGCGATCTTGTCGCGGATGCGCTCGCCGGTGACCTCGCGCTCGAACTGGGCGAAGGACAGCAGGATGTTGAGCATCAGCCGCCCCATCGAGGTGGTGGTATTGAACTGCTGCGTGACCGAAACGAACGACACCTTGTGCCGCTCGAAAACTTCGATCAGCCTGGAGAAGTCGGTCAGGCTACGCGTCAGGCGGTCGATCTTGTAGACCACCACAATATCGATCTGGTCGGCGGCGATGTCGGCCATCAGGCGCTTTAAGGCCGGGCGCTCCATGTTGCCGCCGGAGTAGCCGCCGTCGTCGTAGTCGTCGCCCACCGGCATCCAACCCTCAGCGCGCTGGCTCACGATGTAGGCTTGGCCCGCCTCGCGCTGGGCATCGAGGGAGTTGAATGACTGGTCGAGACGCTCGTCCGTGGAAACGCGTGTGTAGACGGCGCAGCGCTTTTTGGTCACGACGGCGTTCATTTCGCACCTCGCTTCGATTTGCCTTTGATGATTCCGAAGAACAGTGGCCCCGACCATTGGGTGCCGGTGATGTGGCGGGCTACGGCGGACAGACTCTTGTAACGGCGGCCCTCGTACTCGAAGGTGCCATCGGCCTGCGCCGTCACGCGGTGCTCGCGGCTGTCGAACTCGCGTACCAGCACCGTGCCCGGCACGACCTGGACCTCGACGCCTCGCTGCGTTTTGATGTTGGATTGGGCTTCGCCGATGCGGGCCATTTGCGTCTGCACGGCCAGCTTGGTGCTCAACGCTTCCTCCTGAATCTTGTAGGCGACGCGGCCTTCGACGTAGGCACGGTTGTTGTGCGGTGGACGGCGCGGGAAATACTTGTCCCAATGCGCCCACAGATCGTTCATGGCCAGCCTGGGCAGATTGGCAATTTGCGCCGCCAGGGACGGGCCGGTTATCGGTATATTCATTTGCAAACTCCTTCTGTAGAGGGGTTTGTATGAACGCGCTCGGGTGGCGAGAAGCCAAGTGGAATATCGCTGTCGCGTGGGCGGGTGGAGTGCAGGCGGGCAATGGCGGCTGCAATGATTTCTGCGGCTTCACGCGCCCGCTGGCGGGGAGACATCAATTCGGGAAGAGTTTGTTCGACGGTCATTTCGGCATCCAGTAAAGTAATCAGACCGTCACGAAGAATATGCGCGCAAGGCGGTCGGAGTATCCCGTTTGGGAGCGCATCAGCAGGGCTGAGCGAGATTACGAACAAATTCTTGATGGCATTTCTGGTCGCCTTGGGCTTTGCCGAACAAGAGGCACGGGCCAGTCACACCGGTCTTTGGCACGACGCCGAGCCGGTTGCGCCATGGGACTGGCGGCGCACGTCTCGTCCGTAGTCGGTCGAGAGCGAATTTCTGACCGGGGTCGCCTCCATTGACCTGATGTTCATCAGGTCATATATTTACGCAATTGGCGAGGAGCAATGCCATGAGCAAGCAAAAGACCGAAGGCATTACGGAGCCGCAGGCAAGAACGCTGAGAGCGATCTGCCAAATCCTCGATAGCACGGGCCTGCCGCCCACCGTCAAGGAACTGGCCGAGGCGCTAGGAATCAGCCACGCCAGCGCCCACGAACAGATCGCGCAGTTGGTACGCAAGGGGTATTTGAGGAAAGAAGAAAAAAAGGCACGGAGCATCGTCATCGTGAAGCGCAACGAGTGACAGCGATGCTCTGATATCAACAAGGGGGTCCTGGATGGGGCATGTTCGGCTTGGGGTACTGCCAAGAACGAGGGCGTGGAAGGAGGTCGTCGGGCTAATCGCTGCCGGTGCCGACGTTTCTCAGATCGCCAATGCCACCATCACTGCGGCGGAAAAGGCCTTTTCCTTCGTCATGAAGGATGTGGGCTACACCGAGGCTGTCTGGCTGATGACGCAGATGGCGATTGCCGCCAAGAAGCCCGACATCCAACAGCACCTCGCAGTGGCAGGTATCCATCTCCCCGGATACCCTTCGCTCATCGATGTGACCACGGCGATTACGGAGGCGCTGGATCGCCGCGTTGACAGCAACGGCCAACGATCTGACCTTGGGAGCCTCGCTAACCGGGCCATCGTCGGAGCCGTCAATGATGTTCTGTCGCCCAAACTCCATTCACTGTTTTCTTCCGACCCGGACACGATGCGGGCCGCTCTCGCGGATTTGGGAAAGCCGAAGGAATTCGGCGAGTTTTCGCGGCGCTTTTTTGCACGGCTGGCCAACGAGGGGCTGCAGTATTTCCTGAGCAAGGTTGTCAATACGCAGATTGGCGACGGGATGCGGTTTGCGACGATGAATCAGTCGGCCCAGTTCAATGCGGCGTTGGAAACCCACACCCGGGAGGCATCGGTCATTGTCGAGAAATTTTCGAACGAGTGGTTTTCCAAGAACCGATTTCAGGAGGGCGGCGATATCTCCAGAAAGACATCAGACAAGTTCGCGGGTTACGCGCTGAAGAAAATGAAGGACGAGTTGAAGGCGGGAGCGCGCAGCGATGCAAGATAAGCGATACATCCTTTGCGGCAACGCGTCCGCCAAAGGTATCAGCGAAGACCCGGTACGTGATCTGCGGCTGCGGCTTTCGGGTAAGGAAGGGAAAGGCAACATCACGCTGCGCATCGAGGACGTACACAGGAAGATGTTCCAACCGGTACCTTCGCTGTTCAACGATCTGTTGGAGGTCGCCACCTACGTCTATAGCGCCGACCAGATCATCAGGCGCGGTGCGGATGATGTCGATTCCTTCGGTGACGGCTGGCGGCGAGATCTGCACTTCGTCGTGCCCGTGCGTAACCCCGACTTCTGGAACAGCCCGCAGGTTCAGGAGGCGCTGTGCTCGACGCTCGGATTCCTGTCAGATGACCAGTACCGGTTCGACTTCGTTAAGCTCGACCAGGATCACCCATTCCAGGAGTACCTTGGGTTCGACGACACCCAGCAGATGTACCGCAAGCCTGAGCAGGTGGTGATGTTCTCCGGCGGACTGGACTCGCTGGCCGGTGCTATCGACGAGGTGGTGAACCAGAAGCGGCGCGTGCTCTTGGTGACGCACAAGGCCACCTCCAAGCTCAACAAGCGCTACCAAACCCTCGAGCAAATGCTGGCCGAGAAGGCCGATGGCAACGCGCCGCCTCGCATTAGCGTCCGGGTTCACAAGATCAAGGAGCTGAACCACGAATATACCCAGCGCAGCCGGTCATTCCTGTACGTCTCCATCGGCGCGACGATTGCCAGGATGCTGGGCTTGAGCAGCGTGCGCTTCTATGAAAATGGCGTCATCAGCTTGAACTTGCCGGTGTGCGCCCAAGTGGTCGGCGGCCGCGCCACGCGCACAACCCACCCCAGGGTGATGAAGGGCTTTCAGGACATCATCTCGCTGGTAGCGGGCGAGCCCTTCACGGTCGAGAACCCGTATATCTGGAAAACCAAGGCCGACGTCGTCAAGGTCATCACGGATGCGGGCTGCCAAGACCTGATCAAGCATTCGATGACATGCACGCACACTTGGGAGATGACGAACCAGCACACCCATTGCGGTGGTTGCTCGCAATGCATCGACCGTCGCTTCGCGGTTCTCGCAGCGAAGGCCGACCAGTACGATCCGGTGGAGCAGTACAAATTCGACGTATTCACTCAGAGCCGTGATGCGGAGGACAAGAAAAAGAACGTGGAGAAGATCATGGCGGCGGCCTATCTGGAGCGCGCCAACCAGGTTAAGAATCTGTCCGACGTGACGCAGTTCATCACCAGCTACCCCGACGTGGGACGCGTGTTCAAGTTCCTGGGCGGTGACACCGGACAGGCGGCGCAGCGGGTGTTCGATCTCTACAAGCGGCATGCCAACGAGGTGATGGGGGCGCTGGACGAGCTGCTCAGTCGACACAGCAAGGGGATTCGTGAGCGCACTCTGCCCGGCGACTGCCTGCTCCGGACGGCCTACGAGTCTGGATCGACGATCTCGATGTCGTCCGTCGTTTCGGTGGAGAAGCTACCGGAGAACTTCTTCCGCAAGCGCGGCGCGGTCTGGGAGACGCGATTCCAGGGCCGCAACACCATCCATCTGCTCAACGTCGACAAGGGCGCGGAATACATCAACCTCCTGTTGGCGTTTCCGGATCGGGAGACGTCGGTCTACGAGATTGTTTGCGGCCACGCATTGGGTTTTGGTGGAGAGGCAAATTCCGGGCTGGAGCACGACGAAATCGAGGAAGGCTTTCAGGTGACAACTGGAGCACCGCTGGGCGACGCTGGAGTGGTGGTGGACAGGAAGGCTTTAACCCAATACCAAGCCCGCTTCCAGCTGCTGGCCACAGAAAAGGCAGAAGCGGAGGAGGATGGTGATCACCAGCGCGTGCAGGAAATCGATGACGAGATGGCTCAAATTGCCGACGAGATTACCGGCGGTACCGGCAAAGGTGGAAAGCTACGCAAAGCAGGGGACAAGCGCAAGAACGTCCGCGATGCCTTCCGTAATGCCGTCAACCGCGCCATCAAACAAATCGAGAAGTACGACAAACCGCTGGGGGAACACCTGAAGGCTAGCATTACGCACAGCAACGAGGTCGTCTACCGGCCCGGGATTCCCATTACATGGGACGTCCGGCCCATCGTGAGCTCGTAGCAGCGTTCCGGGGGCGGGTCGCCCGCGTGAAGGCGCTTTCCGTGACGAACAAGAAGCCGGAAACCCGCACTATTGCTGGAGGGAGCACGGCGGCGTCCTTCGCAGAAACAGAGAATGGGCAGGAACAGAGAACGGAAAACCGCCCGGAACCAAGCAGTTCGGGGTGGCGGCGTCCTTCGCAGCAAGGCCCGAACCCGCGCCAACACAGGGGGGGCGGGCGAAAAAAAACCAACCGAGAGCGGTTGGTTTTCTAAATAATGGTGGAGAGGAGGAGGATCGAACTCCCGACCTCCGCATTGCGAACGCGGCGCTCTCCCAGCTGAGCTACCCCCCCGACAGGTTGAATTATAGCTTCAGCGGCGCAATGCGGAAAGGGCCGCGAGGCGCTGGGGCAGGTTGGGGAGGAGGCGGGCGATGAGCCAGCCGAGCAGGGCGCCGACGCTGTTGGCCAGCGCGTCGAGCGGGTCGGGCTGGCGGGTGGGGGTAAGGCCTTGCAGCAGTTCGACGGCGATGCCGAAGAGCGCCACCACAAGGGCGAGTTTCCAGCGCCGGTGGGTGACGAGTTGCGCCCACCAGAAAGTCAGCACGGCATATCCCAGAAGATGGACGACCTTGTCCGAGTGGCCGCTGCCGCTGTCGAGTGCGGGCGGCAGCAGCGACAGGCCCAGCGTGACAACGACGCCGAGCCATCCGCCCGCCCACCATAGGCGCTCGATCATGCCGGTCCCGATTTGCACTGATGCTGCGCCCAGCGCAGCATCAGTGCGCCGGCGACGATCATCGGCAGCGACAGCCATTGCCCCATCGAGAGCCCCAGCCCCAGCAGGCCGAGGAAGCTGTCGGGCTCGCGGGCGAATTCGGCGAGGAAGCGGAAGCTGCCGTAGCCGATGAGGAACACCCCGGAGACGGCGCCGACCGGACGCGGCTTTCTCGAATACAGCCACAGGATGACGAACAGCAGCAGGCCTTCGCCGGCGAACTGGTAGAGCTGGGAGGGGTGGCGCGCGATGCCGTCGTCGGCCTGCGGAAACATCATGCCCCACGGCAGCCCGGTGGCGCGCCCCCACAGCTCGCCGTTGATGAAGTTGCCGAGCCGGCCGGCTGCAAGGCCCAACGGGACCAGGGGCGCGATGAAGTCGGTGACAGCCAGCCAGCGCAGCTTGTAGCGTCTTGCGAACAGCGCCATCGCGACGAGCACGCCGAGAAAGCCGCCATGGAAGCTCATGCCGCCCTCCCACAGCTTGAGGATGTCGAGCGGATTGGCCAGGTATTCCATCGGCTTGTAGAACAGCACGTAGCCGAGCCGCCCGCCGGCGATGACGCCGAGCGCGCCGTAGAACAGCACGTCGTCGAGCATGTTTGCATTCCACCCCGACCAGGGCCGGTGCGCGATGCACCAGCGTCCCAGCAGGAGCAGTTGCATGAAGGCGACGAGGTACATGAGACCGTACCAATGGACGGCGACGGGGCCGAGCTGCAGGGCGACGGGATCGAATTGGGGATGAACGAGCATGGGGGCAGGGACCAGGATTCAGGGGTCGGGATTCAGGGAGGTCAAAGCGCGGGTAAAATATCCGGCTGATTATAGATTGAGTGAGCATCATGCCTGACTACCGTTCCTGGACTACCACCCGCGGCCGCAACATGGCCGGTGCACGCGCGCTGTGGCGCGCCACCGGCATGAAGGATGGCGACTTCAACAAGCCGATCATCGCTATCGCCAATTCGTTCACCCAGTTCGTCCCGGGCCACGTGCACCTGAAGGACATGGGCCAGCTGGTGGCGCGCGAGATCGAGGCGGCGGGCGGCGTGGCGAAGGAATTCAACACCATCGCGGTCGACGACGGCATCGCCATGGGCCACGGCGGCATGCTGTATTCGTTGCCTTCGCGCGACCTCATCGCCGACTCGGTCGAATACATGGTCAACGCGCACTGCGCCGACGCGCTGGTGTGCATTTCCAACTGCGACAAGATCACCCCGGGGATGCTGAACGCCGCGCTGCGGCTGAACATCCCGACGGTGTTCGTCTCCGGCGGGCCGATGGAGGCGGGCAAGGTGGTATGGGACAAGCAGACGATCAAGCTCGACCTGGTCGACGCCATGGTGTCGGCCGCGGATGCGAAATTCAGC
>JAUPLV010000063.1 GCA_030836725.1 Pseudomonadota bacterium
ACAAATACAACAATATTTTTTGGTGGTGATGAGTGGACTTGAACCACCGACCCCCGGATTATGAATCCGATGCTCTAACCGACTGAGCTACATCACCATTTCACAGCTTGCCGTGAAAGGCCGGGCATTCTAGCTGAATTTGTTACATCCCGTCAAAGGGGGGCCGACACCCTCACTGCGACCGCAGCTTCGCCAGTTCGTCGAGCAGGCTGACCAGCAGTTCGCGCCCCAGCGGCCCCATGCCGGCGACCAGCTGGTCGGCGTCGCGCTCGCCGTTGACGAGACGACGCATCCGCCCGCCGAGCAAGGCCATGTCGCCGCCCGCCTTCATCATCTGCTCGGCCATGTTGGCGAGTACTGACATCGCCTGGGCGTCGCCCCGCGCCGAGGCGTCGATCAGCGCGGCCAGGCCGGGGGCGGCGCTGCTGCCATCCGGCTGGGCGTTCAGCGGCGGCAGGGTGGCGGGGTTGTCGAGGCCGCGCAGGATGGCGTCGAGCAGGATAGCGTCCTCCTCGTCCAGTCCGAGTTTGATCGACGGATCGCGACGGCCGTTGATGACGTGACGCAATGCCCCGACCAGCCGCGCCCAGCCGGCCTGCTCGGCGGCATCCAGCTGCTTCATCAGGTCGGGAAGCTGGCTGCGGTCGCGCAGCGCATTGACGACGGTGTGGATGAAAGCAGCGTGGACGTGCAGGACTTGTTCGACGGCGGATGGGAGCTGGGTCATTGTGATTAGGGGCTAGGGGCTAGGGGCTAGGGGCTAGGGGCTAGGGGCTAGGGGCTAGGGCAAATTGTCGGGGGCTTGGACTGGATTGGCAACCATTGGCTGGATTGGCACGTTTTCGATTTTCCAGTGGGCGGCAGCCCATGCCAGCTGTTCGGCCGGCGTGGCGCCGGCCAGCTCGGCGACGGGCGGGTGGCCGAGCGCGGCGAGGGCCTGGGCCAGCACGGCGCTCCGCCCGGTTCCAGGCAGGGCGGGGGCCAGGGTCTGCTTGGACAGCTTTTGTCCGGCGGCGTTGGTGATGAGGGGGACGTGGGCGTAGACCGGCATCGGCAGGCCCAACAAGGTTTGCAGATAAATCTGGCGCGGGGTGTTCCACAACAGGTCGGCGCCGCGCACGACGTGGATGATGTCCTGGAACGCGTCGTCCACCACCACCGCCAACTGGTAAGCGAACAGGCCGTCGGCGCGCCTGACGATGAAGTCGCCGACCTCGTGGGCCAGGTTCTGTTGCAGGTCGCCGTGGATGCGGTCGTGAAAGCGGGTGTCCACATCCGGCACGCGCACTCGCCAGGCACGCGCGATCGCGCCGGCCGGCAAGCCGTTGCGGCAGGCGCCGGGATAGACGATCTCGTCTTCATGGTTGCGCGACGCCTGCGCGAGCTGGCTGCGGGTGCAGGCGCAGGGATAGACCGCACCCAGCTTTTGCAGCGTGGCGAGCGCCTCGGCGTAGGCTTCGTCACGCTGCGACTGGACCAGCACCGCGCCGTCCCAGTGCAGGCCGTAGGCTTCAAGCTGGCGCAGGATGATGTCGGCCGCGCCGGGCTCGCAGCGCGGACGGTCGAGGTCTTCCATGCGCACCAGCCAGCGCCCGCCCGCCGCGCGGGCGTCGAGCCAGCTCGCCACGGCGGCGACGAGCGAGCCGAGGTGAAGGGGGCCGGTGGGGGACGGCGCGAAGCGCCCGACATAGGCTGCGGAGTTCACCCTGCCATTATCCTGGAAACCGTGGTTGGACGCGCCCGATGGTGTGCCGCGCGATCCGCGAGCGGCCCGCAATCCCGGACTCTCAGCCTCGCAGCCCGGGGTTTACGCCCCCAACGGCGGCACCAGCGCCGCCACCCGCGCCGCCGCGCCGCGATGGCGCGAGGCAAAGGCCAGGCCGGCCTCACCCATGCGGGTGCGCATCGGCGCATCGTCCAGAAGTTTCAGCGCCTTCGCCAGCAAATCCCCGGCATCGGTCACCCGCAACGCCGCACCCGCCTCCACCGCCAGACGCGCCGCCTCCTCGAAGTTGAAGGTATGCGGTCCCACCAGCACCGGCCGCCCCACGCTCGCCGCCTCGATCAGGTTCTGCCCGCCCAGCGGCATCAGGCTGCCGCCGATGAAGGCCACGTCGGAGGCAGCGTAATAGGCGAACAGTTCGCCCAGGCTGTCGCCCAGCAGCACCCGGGTCCGCGGTTGCAGCGGCGCGCCATCCAGCGCACTGCGGCGTTCAAAGCTCAGCCCCGCCGCCTCGATCAGCCCCGCCGCCTCGTCGAAGCGCTGCGGATGGCGCGGCACCAGCACCAGCAGCATGTCGGCCGGGGCGGCCGCGGCGAACGCGCGCAACAGCGGCCCCTCCTCGCCTTCGCGCGTGCTCGCCGCCAGCAGCACCGGCCGCTGTCCCCACTTCGCTTTCCAGGCCGCGCCGAGTTCGAGCTGCGCCGGCGGCGGCGCGATGTCGAACTTGAGATTGCCGGTGACGTGAACCGATGCGGCGCCCAGCTTGCGCAGGCGCGCGGCATCGGCGTCGGTCTGTGCGGCGACGGCGGCCATTCGCCGCAGACAGGCCCGCGTCAGCGCCGGCAACCGCGCGTACCCATGCGCGGAGCGCTCCGAAAGCCGCGCGTTGGCCAGCATCAGCGGCACGCCTGCCTGCGCGGCGGCATGGATCAAGTTGGGCCACAGTTCGGTTTCCATCAGGATGCCGACGCGGGGCCGCAGGCGGCGCATGAAGCGGCGCATCGATCCGGAAAAGTCGTAGGGCAGATAGACGATGCGGGCGAAATCGCCGTACAGCGACTCGGCGGTGGCGCGCCCGGTCGGCGTCATGCAGGTCAGCAGCAAGGTCGCATCCGGATGCGCGGCGCGTAGCGCGGTGATCAGCGGCTGCGCCGCGCGCATCTCGCCGACCGACACCGCATGGATCCACAGCGCGCCGGACACGGGAACAGGGCCGAGCGCCAGCCGCTCGCCCCAGTGTTCCAGATAGCCGCGCTCACGCCGCCCGCGCCACAGCAGGCGCAGCGGAATCAGCGGCGCCGCCAGCAGCAGGGCCAGTCGGTAGAGCGTCCAGTCGAATAGCAGGCGCGGATTGGGCATCGGCGGATTGTAAGCGGGGCGGCGCATGCGCCCAAGCCACGGGCTGCCGGGTGCTAGAATCGCTGCGATCCTGGAGACCGAAAAATGAAAATCCTGCTCACCGGCGCGGCCGGCTTCATCGGCATGCACGTCGCACAAATCCTGTTGAAGCGCGGCGACGAGGTCACCGGCATCGACAACCTCAACGACTACTACGACCCAGCGCTGAAGCTGGCGCGGCTGGAACAGCTGAAGCCCTGGCCCAACTTCCGCTTCCTCAAGGACGACATCTCCGACCGCATGATGATGGAGGACCTGTTCGAGAAGGGCCACTTCGACGCCGTCATCAATCTCGCCGCGCAGGCCGGCGTGCGCTACTCGCTGAAGAATCCGCACGCCTACGTGCAGTCCAACATCGTCGGCTTCGCCAACCTGCTCGAAGGCTGCCGACACCATGGCGTCAAGCACTTCGTCTACGCCAGTTCGTCCTCCGTCTACGGCGCCAACACCAAGATCCCGTTCTCCACCCACGACCCGGTCAACCATCCGGTGAGCCTCTACGCCGCCAGCAAGAAGGCCAACGAGCTGATGGCGCACACCTACTCGCACCTCTACGGCCTGCCCACCACCGGCCTGCGCTACTTCACCGTCTACGGCCCCTGGGGCCGGCCCGACATGTCGCCGTGGCTATTCACCTCCGCCATTCTGGAAAACCGCACTATCGACGTCTTCAACCACGGCGACATGTCGCGCGACTTCACCTACATCGACGACATCGCCGACGGCACCGTGAAAGTGCTCGACCGCATCCCGCAGGGCAACCCCGATTTCGACCACAACAACCCCGACCCGGCATCGAGCCACGCGCCCTACCGCGTCTACAACATCGGCAACCACACCCCGGTGCAGCTGATGGATTTCATCGGCACCATCGAAGCCGCGCTCGGGCAAACCGCGAAAAAGAACTTCCTGCCGATGCAGGACGGCGACGTGCAGGCGACCTACGCGGATATCGACGAACTGGTTCGCGACACGGGATTCAAACCAGCGACGACGCTGGAGTATGGGATCGGGAAATGGGTGGAGTGGTATCGGGGGTATACATCCCGGCGTGCGGGCGCATAATCACTGCCACACGGGGGTAGACTATGCCTACGATCAGTCAGTTTTTCGGCATCGTGATTCAAATGTTCTGGCGCGAACACGCGCCACCCCATTTTCATGCGATGTATGCGGAACACGAAGCCTTGATTGACATCCGAACGCTTGAGGTGATCGGCGGCAGCCTGCCCCGGCGGGCGCTCAGTCTGACGATAGAATGGGCGATCGAGCATCGTGAAGAACTGATGGAGGACTGGAATCTATGCCAATCCAAACAACACCCGAAGCGAATCAAGCCGCTGGAGTAATCCCCGCCGCGCCCTGGCGAGTCAAGGCGCTGTCCGTGCTGCCGGACTATCGTTTGGCGATCACGTTTATGGACGGCACAAACGGCATCGCGGATTTTTCAGCCGTTTTGACTGCTACGGAATGCGGAATCTTCGAAGCACTCCAGGACAAGACTTGTTTCGATCAGGCGCGTCTTGACCTGGGCGTTGTGACTTGGCCCAATGGGGCAGACATTGATCCAGCCTGGATGTATGAGCAGATCAAGGCGAAAAAAACGTGGTCTGTCCCCTTTTAATTTATGCCGCGCAGTCTTTCCGGGTAAGCAATCGTGCGGCCAAGCCCGACAAAGAAAAGGGACCTGCTTGGCGCCTCGCCCAAGCAAACGCTTTGTTGAGCCTGTCGACCATGAAGCATAGAATTTCCATGTAGCCTGCGCACCAAGCGGTTCCACGATGAAGCCACGCGGAATCATGTGCGCCACCTCTAAGGATGCGACCATGTTGATTGCCACGGAAAATCTCTCGCGCAGCGAAAAGCTGCGCATCATCGAACAGCTCTGGGACGAGCTTTCTCGCGATCCCGGTAGCGTCGAATCGCCGGCTTGGCATGCGGATGCCCTGCGCGAGGCCGAGACTCGGGTTGCGAACGGCGAAGCTAAGTTTCTGGACTGGGAGCAGGCCAAAGCCCGTTTGCGCCAAGGCGATGCATGAAAATACGCATCCTCGGCCTAGCTATAGGGGATCTTGAAGCAGGCTGCGATTTTTATGAGCACCAGCAACCGGGCTTGGGCGTTTATTTCCTGGACACGCTGTTTTCCGACATCGAAGCCTTGTTGCTTTATGCGGGTGTTCACGCGCAAGTTTTCGGCTACTTCCGCGCCCTGTCCAAGCGGTTCCCATATGCCATCTATTACAAGGTCAATGGCGAGGACATCGAAATCTGGCGGGTGCTGGATTGCCGTCAAAATCCCAGAAGAACTGCGGAGGCTTTGCGCGGGTAAGCCATGTGAGGCTCACGGTGGCCTCCCCAATTTCGCCTCCGCCCGCACTACACAGCCTTCAAATCAAGCAGGGCTTCCGGATGCACAGCCGTTGGGCCTCGGCGCCGGTGCACGTAAGGTCTTTGTATGGGAAGGCCCGGAACTATCCAAGGACGAACCACCTGAACTCAGGTTTTCCCGCGTCGGCGCCAGGCTTCTTCATCCTCAATCAGCCGGCTAACGGATAACCGCACGCTGCACGGGATCACCACGCACCGCACGGCGCCATGCCATCAATGGGTGAGGTCCGGCTTGCCTCGATTTGCCCGTAATGACGATGCCAAAGCGTTCAGCGCCTGCTTGAGGTCGCGAACGCCCCTCGCTCACGCCCACACGACGTCGCCGGTTTCGCGCTGCGCGTCGTCATTTTCCAGAGAAAAATGCGGAGGCCTGGAGGGTGCGGGAACTCCATGCGGGAGCAATCGGGGATTCGTGCGGGCGGCGCGGCTTGCCGCCGCCCTCCGCATCCTCAGTAATGGGGCATGTACAGCGGGTAAAGATCGCGCTCTTCTTTCTCGATGCGCTTGACCAGAACCGCGCCTATGGTCTCGAAGTCCTTGGCGAATGCCCCGGCCAGTTCGTTGTCGACGCCGATGGCTTCGTATTTCTTCAGGAAATTCATCGCCACCTTGCCGATCGCGTCCATCTCGCGGCGGAAGCCGCGTATCAGCTCCGAATTGAATTCGTTGCTGGCCAGATGGCGATCAAGGTAGATGTACATACGCACATTTTCGGTCAGCAGATGGCCTTGCAGGCCGCGGCGCAACTCGTCGAGCCCCTGCGACACCAGTTTGTAATCGGCCGCGTCGAAGGCCTGTTTTATCTCGCCGTAAACTTCGAGCAGCCTGCGGTGGTCCGCCACCAGGTGGTCGATGAGATCGGGCTGGAATTGTATTTGGTGGTTTATGTTTTGGGTATTGGGCGCCGCGGCTGTTGCCGGTGCGATTGGGGGAGTCGCCGCCTCTGCTTTTGAACCGGTTTTTTTCCTGAAAAAGTCGAACATGATTTCCCTTTCGATGGCGTTGTTATGGGCGAATGGCCGGGCCGGTTTTTGGACATGCCGCACGATTCGGGATGGCCTCGGTTCCCCTATAGGTTGTGGGTGTTAATACCGCATGTCAAGCGTAAAAGGGCTTACGGTCTGAGCGACCGGCCGCTTCTGTGTTACTTCACCCTGCTGCAGGATGACACCGCCCGGTTTTTCCCACTCTGCTTGGCGGCGTACATGCGCTGGTCGGCAATTTCAACCAGCTTTTTCCACTCGCCGGCCTTGTCTTCCATCCGCTCTGCGATACCGATGCTGGCGGTGACCGGATTGTTGTCCGGCCGCAGGCCGAAGCCGTGCGCGCGAAGCCGCTCTATGGCGACGATTGCATCGTTGCAGTAGGTGTTGGGCAGTATCAGGATGAATTCCTCGCCGCCCCAGCGCGCCAGCATGTCCCCGGTGCGCAGGGTGGTGCGGATCTGTTCGGCGGCGCCGACCAGCACCTTGTCGCCGGCTTCATGGCCGAAGCCGTCGTTGACGCTCTTGAAATTGTCCAGGTCGATGAACGCCAGCGACAGCGGCGTGTTACTGCGGGAAGAAAGGATGTACTGGATTTCCAGCAGTTCCATTCCGCTCATGCGGGAGAAGCAACCCGTCAAGGCGTCGCGGATCGCCGTGCGCACCAGCATGATCACGAAACCGAGCTGGCTCATGCCGGAAAGCGTGGCCACGATCGCGATCAAAACCACCAGCCAGGAGGTGCTGACGAGCGGGGTCAGGCTCAGGGAATCCACCCCCATCAAGGTGGAAGCGACTTCGGCGATCAGCACCGGCGCTGCGTAGATCGCGCCTTCCAGGGCGGTGAGGGGAAACATGCTCAGGCCCGCCACCATCACGATCGGCATGAAGGCGTAGGTCGCGGCGATAATTGCCGCGACGCCATTCAGATGGGCTCCGGACAGCAGCAGGTAGGAATATACGAAAAAAGCGGTCGGAATGGCGAACAGGGCAGCGAGCGCCAGGTAAGCATCGCGCATCCGGGTCGAGCCATGGAAAGACAGCGCCAGCCCGGTGAATGCGATGCCCGCCGCAACGCGGCCGACGGCCAGCAGCCCCCAGGTCGGCCACGGCATCACCAGCATGTCGGGAACGATGAACAGCAGGGTGAGTGCGGCGAACAGGGCGGCGATCATCCGCACCCGGGAGATGATCATCGAGGCGCGGCGCGTGGACAACAACGACATGTGCTTGCCGGGGAACACCAGCCACATAATTTCTTCTCGCGGCAATTCGTTGAGGGCGCTCTTGATGGCTGGATGCTCGAGTAGCTTCATTTTAAGAAACAAGATTCAAAGGGGACATGATGGCCGATCCCATACCGGAATATCGAGCCGGCCCGGGTTTTACGCAACGACGCGCCAGCGAATGGCTTCACCCGCACGCAGCGGCGCCAGGGTTTCGTCACCCAGTTTCTGGCGTGCCGGCGCTTCCCAGCTTTCGCGCTTGAGGGTGATGGTGTCGGTATGGCGCGGCAGGCCGTAGAAATCCGCGCCGTAAAAACTGGCGAAGGCTTCGAGCTTGTCGAGCGCGCCGGCATCCTCGAACGCCTCGGCATAGAGTTCGATCGCGGCATGGGCGGAATAGATGCCGGCGCAGCCGCAGGCGGTTTCCTTGGCGCCCACCGCATGCGGCGCGGAATCGGTGCCGAGAAAGAACTTGGGGTTGCCGGAGATGGCCGCGGCAACCAGCGCCTGGCGATGCTGTTCGCGCTTCAGCACCGGCAGGCAGTACATGTGCGGGCGGATGCCGCCCTTGAACATGGCGTTGCGGTTGTACAGCAGGTGGTGCACGGTGACCGTCGCGGCGACGTTGGCCGGCGCGGCGGCGACGAACTCGGCGGCCTGGCGCGTGGTGATGTGTTCCAGCACGATTTTGAGCCTGGGGAAATCGCGCAGCAGCGGAACGAGATGGCGCTCGATGAACACCGCCTCGCGGTCGAACACGTCGACCTCGGGGTCGACCACTTCGCCGTGCAGCAGCAGCGGCATGCCGGCCTCCTCCATCGCCGCGATGGCCTTGTATGCCTTGGCCAGCTCGGTGACGCCCGAATCGGAGTTGGTGGTCGCCCCGGCGGGGTAATACTTCACCGCATGAATGAAGCCGCTTTCCCGCGCGCGGTGGATTTCCGCGGGCGTCGTGTTGTCGGTGAGGTAGAGCGTCATCAGCGGCTCGAACGCCGTCCCGCTCGCGGCTGCCAGCAGGCGTTCGCGATAAGCTGCCGCATCGGCCACGTTCACCACCGGCGGCCTCAGGTTGGGCATGGCGATGGCGCGGCCGAACACGCGCGCGGTGTCGGGCAGCACGCTCCGCATGGCGGCGCCGTCGCGGAAGTGGACGTGCCAGTCGTCGGGGCGGGTGAGGGTGAGGGTGAGGGTGTCGGTCATGCTTCGTCCTGCGGTTTCAGTGCCAGGGTCATTTTATAGAGTTCGGCCTTGCTGCGCCCGGTGAGCTTCGCCGCCAGTTTGGCCGCCAGCGTCGGCGGCAGCTCGCCCTGCAGCACGTCGAGCACGCGCATCGCTTCCGCATCGACCATCGCGGCGGCCGCCGCGGGCGGATGCACGATGACGACGAATTCGCCGCGCACGTGGTTGGGATCGGCGGCCAGCCAGGCGGGCGCATCGCGCAACGGCAGGGTGACGATGCTCTCGAATCGCTTGGTGATTTCGCGCGCCAGCGTCACCGGCCGGGCGCCGTCCAGCACCGCGGCCATGTCGGCCAGCGTTTCCTCGATGCGGTGTGGCGCCTCGTAAAACACCAGCGCGCAGGGCAGCGCCGCCAGCGTCTGCAGTTGCGCACGGCGGGCGCCCGATTTGGGCGGCAGGAAACCGTGAAACAGCCACTGCCCGGATTCGATGCCGGCAACCGACAGCGCCGCCGTCACCGCCGAGACGCCCGGAATCGGCGCCACCGTCAGCCCCGCAGCGCGCACCGCCGCAACCAGCCGCGCACCCGGGTCGGACACCGCCGGCGTGCCCGCATCCGACACGTAGGCCACCGCCTCGCCGGCGGCGATCCACGCGATCACCTTGTCGGCGGCAGCGCGCTCGTTGTGCTCGCGGATCGACACCAGCGGTTTTCTGATATCGAAATGCGCCAGCAGCTGCCCCGACACGCGGGTGTCCTCCGCCGCCACTCGGTCCACGGACCGCAGCGTGTCGAGCGCCCGCAAGGTGATGTCGCCGAGGTTGCCGATCGGCGTCGCAACGACGTAAAGCGCGGGCGGCAGGCGGGTATGATGCGTACTTTCGTTCATGCTTGCCATTGTCGCAGATGAGATCCCTGCTCGGGCAATCCGCCGAAGCGCGCGCCGAAGCCTTTCTGCAATCCCACGGGCTGACGCTGCTGGCGCGCAACTGGCGCTGCCGTTTTGGCGAGATCGATCTCATCATGCAGGATGGCGCAACACGGGTGTTTGTCGAGGTCCGCTTGCGCAGCCGCAGCGACTTCGGCGGCGCCGCCGCCAGCGTGACCCCGGCCAAGCAGCGCAAGCTGCTGGCCGCCGCGCGCCAGTATCTGTCCACCCTTAAGGCCCTGCCGCCGTGCCGTTTCGACGTGGTGGCGCTGTCGGGCGACGCCCCGCCCGACTGGCTCAAAAACGCGTTCGACGATGTGGGATAATCACTCCGCTTAATCATGCCCCTACTCGACAGAATTCTCGATCATTTCCAGGCTTCGGCGCGAACCAAGCTGGAAGCCGCCGATGCGCTGGCCCCGGCGATCGAGTCGGCGGCGCGCCTGATGGTGCACAGCCTGGCGCAGGGCAACAAGATCATGGCCTGCGGCAACGGCGGCTCGGCCGCCTACGCGCAGCACTTTGCCGCCGTCATGATCAATCGCTTCGAGCAGGAGCGCCCCGGCCTGGCGGCGCTTGCGCTCACCACCGACACCTCCACCCTGACCGCCATCGCCAACGACCACGACTACGACCAGGTGTTTGCGCGACAGGTGAAGGCGCTCGGCCAGCCAGGCGACATCCTGCTGGCGATTTCGACCAGCGGCAATTCGCCCAGCATATTGCAGGCGATGGCCGCTGCGCGCGCGCGCAACGTCCAGGTCATCGCCTTGACCGGGTGCGGCGGCGGCCGGCTGGCGGAACAAATGCAGACGGAAGACGTCTGCATTTGCGTGCCCGCCGAATCCACGGCACGTATTCAGGAAGTCCATCTGCTGGCCATCCATTGCCTGTGCGATGCGGTGGACAGCGTCTTATTAGGAGTCGAGGAATGAACAAACTGATCTTCATCGCGCTGGCAGGCCTGGCGCTGCCTTCATTGCAGGGGTGCGCCACGGCGTTTATCGGCGGCGCTGCCGCGGGAACGGCGGTTGCGCTCGACCGCCGCACCGCGGGCGTGTTTGTAGGCGACCAGGAAATCGAACTGCGCGCGGCGCACCGCCTGACCGAAGCCTTCCCGCAAAAAAACGTCAGCATTGCCGCCACCAGTTTCAATCGCCAGGTGCTACTGACAGGCCAGGCGCCGGATGAAGCCAGCCGCGCCCGCGCCAGCGAGATCGTCAAGGCCGTGCCCGATGTGCGCACCGTGTTCAATGAACTGGCGATATCCGGCATCACCTCGTTGACATCCAGCGGCAATGACGCATCGCTGACCGCACAGGTCAAGACCCGCCTGCTGCGCGACGAGCGCGTGCCCGGCACCAAGATCAAGGTGAAAACCGAGTCGGGCATCGTGTATCTGATGGGCCTGGTGACGCAATCCGAAGCCGATGTCGCGACGGAAATCACCAGCATGACCGCAGGCGTGACCAAGGTCGTGAAGCTTTTCGAAATCATCAACTAAGACTGCGCGCATTGCACGCTGACGCCGCCACCCCGAAAAACCGCTTTTGATCGGCCATCCATGATTTATCGCGACCTGCGCGACTTCATCGCACAACTCGAATCCATGGGCGAGCTGAAACGCATCGCCGTGGAAGTCGATCCCAGGCTGGAAATGACCGAAATCGCCGACCGCGTGCTACGCGCCGGCGGCCCGGCGCTGCTGTTCGAGAACCCGAAGGGCAGTCGCATCCCGGTGCTGGCGAACCTGTTCGGCACGGTCAAACGCGTGGCGCTGGGCATGGGCGAGGACGACCCGAGCCGGCTGCGCGAGGTCGGCAAGCTGCTAGCCTACCTGAAGGAGCCCGAGCCGCCGAAGGGGCTGCGCGACGCCTGGGACAAGTGGCCGGTTCTCAAACAAGTATTGAACATGGCGCCAAAGGAAGTGCGCAGCGCGCCGTGCCAGGAGATTGTGTGGGAAGGCGCGGACGTCGATCTGAGCCGGCTGCCGATCCAGCACTGCTGGCCGGGCGACGTGGCGCCGCTGATCACCTGGGGGCTGACCGTGACGAAGGGGCCGCACAAGAAGCGGCAGAACCTCGGCATCTACCGCCAGCAGGTGCTCGGCCCCAACAAGCTGATCATGCGCTGGCTGGCGCATCG
>JAUPLV010000173.1 GCA_030836725.1 Pseudomonadota bacterium
GCTGCTCAGGCTGGTCAAGGGCGCCAGCGGCTGGGAGCACATCGAGGCCGCGCATGCCGCCGGCAAGGGCATCATCCTGATCGGGCCGCATCTCGGCTGTTTCGAAATCATCGGCCAATATTACGCGGCGCGGCATCCATTGACCGCCATGTACAAGCCGCCGCGCCAACCGGCGCTGGATGCGCTGATGCTGGCCGGTCGCCAGCGCGGCCAGGCGACCCTGGTGCCGACCGACCTGTCCGGAGTGCGGGCGCAACTGGCCGCGTTGAAACGTCACGAAGCCATCGGCATTCTGCCCGACCAGGTGGCGACTGCCGGCGACGGCGTCTGGGCGCCCTTCTTCGGCCGCCCGGCTTTCACGCCGACACTGGTTGCCAGCCTGCAGCGCAAGACCGGCGCGGCGGCATTCCTCCTCGCCGCCGAGCGCCTGAGCTGGGGGCGCGGCTATCACCTGCATGTCCTGCCGCTGGAGACCCCCCTGCCGGAAGACAAGACCGCCGCGGCCACCCTCGTCAACCAGGCGGTGGAAAACCTGGTGCGACGCTTCCCGGCGCAATACATGTGGAGCTACAACCGGTACAAGCGCCCGGGCCACGCCACGCACCCCGACGACACGCCCCAAGAAGCATGAAGCCCGCCTCCCCCGAAAACCTGCTGCGCCCGTCGCTGCTGCCTGCCTGGTTCGGCGTCGGCTTCCTGTGGCTGCTGCACTGGCTGCCGCTGCCGGTTCAGGCTGCCGTCGGCAATGCGCTGGGCGGGCTGCTCGCACTGTTGCCGGGAAAGAGGCGCCGCATCGTCGCCGCCAATCTGGCACTGTGTTTTCCCGATATCCCGCAGGCGATGCGCCGCCGCTGGCTGCGGCGGACCTTCCAGGCCTCCGTTCGCGCCATGCTCGACCATGGCGTCATGTGCTGGGGATCGGAAGCGCAGATGCGCCGCCTGATCCGCATCGACAACCCCGAAGCCGCCCTGGGCGATGGCGTGCGTCCGGTGATCTGGCTGGCGCCGCACTTCGTGGGCCTCGTCATGGGCGGCGTGCGCCTGAGCATGGACCACCGGCTCTCGACGATGTACAGGCCCGCCAAGAATCCGGTCATCGACCGGATGATGCTGCTTGGGCGCTCGCGTTTCTCGCCGGTGCTGATCGCCAAGGAGGACGGCATCAAGCCCGTGCTGAAAACCCTGAAGGATCGGCTGCCCTTCTATTACCTGCCGGATCAGGACCAGGGCCGGCACAATGCCGTGTTCGTTCCCTTCTTCGGGGTGCCGACCGCCACCCTGTCGGCGCTGCCGCGCCTTGCAAGACTCACCGGCGCCCAGATCGTCCCCGCCGTCACCCGCCTGCTGCCGAAAGGCCAGGGCTATGCGGTGCATTTCCATCCGCCGTGGGACAACTATCCGAGCGGCGACCTGGAAGCCGACGTCGCGCGCATGAACGCCTTCATCGAGGCGCGCATCCGCGAGATGCCGGAGCAGTACCTGTGGCTGCACCGCCGCTTCAAAACCCGCCCGGCGGGCGAACCCAGCCTCTATGACTGAGACGCCGCCCAGCCTGCCGCGGTTGACGGCCGACGACGCCGACGCCATCAGTGCGCTGGCCCGCGTCGTCTGGCAGGCCACCTACCCGCCCATGATTTCGCAGGCGCAGATCGACGCCATGCTGGCTGATCGCTACGCGCCGGAACGCATCCGCGAACAACTGGACGACCCGCGCCACGCATGGCGGGGCGCACGGCAGGAACACGCACTGATCGGATTCGCCCACGCCCTGCTGGACGAGACCGGCTGCAAGCTCGACAAGCTCTATGTCCATCCCGATCGCCACCGCCGCGGAATCGGCGCCGCGCTGCTGCGCGAGATTCTCGCCTGGGCGCGCGCGCGGCAGGCTCGCCGGATTTGGCTGCAGGTCAACCGCGGCAATGCGCAGGCGATCCGCGCCTACGAAAAATACGGGTTCCGTATCGTCGACTCGCGCGTGTTCGAGATCGGCGGCGGCTTCGTAATGGACGACCATGTGATGGAGCGCCTGCTGTGACTTTCGAAAACCCCGACGACGACGCCCTTCGCGCCTTGCTGAAAAGCGTCAGGACCATCGCCGTCGTCGGCCTGTCGCCGCAACCCGCGCGCCCGAGTTTCCGGGTGGCGCAGGCGATGCAGCACTACGGCTATCGCATCGTCCCGGTGCGCCCCCTGGTGGACGAGGTTCTGGGAGAAAAAGCCTATGCCAGCCTCGCCGACATCCCCTTCAGGGTCGACCTTGTCGACGTATTTCGAGCCGCCGCGCACGTGCCGGCTATCGTTGAACAATGCCTGGCGCTACACTTGCCAGCCATATGGATCCAGGAAGGCATCGTGGATGAGGCCGCCGCGCGGCAGGCTCGGGCCGGCGGCATGATCACGGTGATGGATCGCTGCATCTTGAAGGATTACGTCAGGTTATTTGCCGAATGAATACCCAGCAGGGCACACGCACCCAAAAGGGCGCACGATTGCGCTTCACCAAAATGCACGGCCTGGGCAACGATTTCGTCGTGTTCGACGGCGTCAGCCAGGCCGTCGCGCTCACGCCCGAGCAATGCCGCCGCATCGCCGACCGCCATTTCGGCATCGGCTGCGACCAGATCCTGCTGGTCGAAAAGCCCGGCCGCGACGACGTCGATTTCCGCTACCGCATCTTCAACGCCGACGGCGGCGAGGTCGAGCAATGCGGCAACGGCGCGCGCTGCTTCGTGCGCTTCGTGCACGACCACGGGCTGACCGAAAAGACCGCGATCCGCGTGGAAACCGCGTCCGGCATCATCGAGCCGCGGCTGCTCGACAACGGCCAGATCACGGTGGACATGGGCGCGCCGCGTTTCAAGCCCGCCGACATCCCGTTCGCCGCCGAGGCCGAGGCGCCGACCTATGCGCTGAAAGTCGGCCAGCACGTTCTCGACATCGCCGCGCTGTCGATGGGCAATCCCCACGCGGTGCTGCGGGTGAACGATCTCGACAGCGCGCCGGTGGATATTCTGGGCGCGGCCATCGAATCGCATTCGCGCTTCCCGCAGCGGGTCAACGCCGGCTTCATGCAGGTACTGACCCCGCACGACATCCGCCTGCGCGTCTACGAGCGCGGCGCCGGCGAGACGCTGGCCTGCGGCACCGGCGCCTGCGCCGCGGCAGTCGCCGGCATCCGCCAGGGCTGGCTCAAAAGCCCGGTCAGCGTGCACACGCGCGGCGGCGATCTCATCATCGAATGGGCCGGCAAAGACCAGCCGGTCTACATGACCGGCCCCGCTGAAACCGTATTTGAGGGAGAGGTAGAAATCTAATGGACATGCAACCCGAACAGATCGCCGAGTTTCTGACCCGGCACCCGAATTTTTTCAACGACTTTCCCACCCTGCTGGCGGAACTGCACATTCCGCATCCGCATGGCACCCACGCGGTGTCGATGAGCGAACGCCAGCTGATCGCCATGCGCGACAAGGTGCAGATGCTGGAAAGCAAGCTGGCCGAGCTGATCCAGTTCGGCGAGGAAAACGACGGCATTTCGGAGAAGCTGCATGCGATGACGCTGGCGCTGCTGTCCGTGCGCACGCCGCAGGAAATCGTCGCGGCGCTGACCATTCATCTGCGCGAAGGCTTCGCGGTTCCGCATCACGCGTTGCGGGCCTGGAACCTTGCGGCCGGCAGCGTTCCGGGGCTCGGCGACCCGGTAACGCAGGCCGTGCGCGACAGCGTTGCCGCGATGACGCAGCCTGCGTGCGGCGCGCTTGCCGTCGATGACGCCCGCAACTGGTTCGGCGAAATCTCGCCGCACCTGCGCGCCTTTGCCTGCATTCCGTTGCGGCCCGCGCCCGCCGCGGCGCCCGTCGGCCTGCTGGTGCTGGCATCGGAAGAGGCCAAACGCTTCTACCCCGGCATGGGCACGCTGTATCTCGAACGGCTGGGCCAGCTGGTCGGCGCCGCGCTGACGCGGATGCGGGATTGAGCGCGGAACCCAGCCCCCCCCCCAACCCTCCCCCGCTTGCGGGAGAGTACCCTGACGGGCATAAAGGAGCGAACGCCGAGCCCAAACCGATTGATCACTATCTGCAGCATCTGGCCGCCGAACGGCGGCTGTCGCCGCATACCGTCGACAACTATCGGCGCGACCTCGCCAGCCTGGGCCAACTAATCGACGGCAAACCCCTGGCGGAACTCGGCGTCGCCGACATCCGCGGCGCAATCGTCAAATTGCGCGGCAGAGGCCTGGCGGCGGCGAGCGTGGCGCGCCATTTGTCGAGCTGGCGCGGGTTTTACGGTTTCGCCT
>JAUPLV010000064.1 GCA_030836725.1 Pseudomonadota bacterium
AAGGGGAAAGGGTGATGCCCACCCGGCGCTCCGCGCCACCCTCCCTGCCGGGAGGATTCTTACCCTTCCCCATTCACCCTTCTCCCTTCACGCCTGTTGTTTATTACGCCTTGCCGAACAGCTTCAGAACCGCCTTCACCACATCCTCGTGATCCGGGATCGCGGCTTTTTCCAGCGTGTGGTTGTAGGGCTGCGGCACCAGCGCCGAGTGGATGCGCACCGGGGCGGCATCGAGTTCGAAGAAGCATTCCTCGTTGATGATGGCGATGACTTCGGAGCCGACGCCGACCGGCGCTTCGTCTTCTTCGGCGATGACGGCGCGGTGGGTCTTGCTGACCGATTTCTTGATGCCGGCGCGGTCCAGCGGCGACAGCGAATAGAGGTCGACGACTTCAGCCGAAATTCCGTACTGCTTGTCGAGGATTTCGGCGGCCTTCAGGCACCAGTGCACCGAGATGTTGTAGCCGAAGAGGGTGACGTCGGTGCCGGAACGCGCGATATCCGAGCCTTCCAGCGGGTGGAAGTATTCGCCGTCGGGCACTTCGCCCTTCATGTTGTACATGAGTTCGTGTTCGTTGATGAACACCGGGTCGTCGCTGCGGATGGCCGACTTCAACAGGCCGTAAGCCTGCTTCGGGTTGGACGGGGTGACCACGCGCAGGCCGGCGATGCCCATGAATACCTTTTCCATGCGCGCCGAGTGCTGCGCGCCGAGCTGGTGCGCGGCGCCGCCGGCCGAGCGGAACACGCACGGCGCGGTGAGCTGGCCGCCCGACATGTAGCGCACCTTGGCGGCGGAGTTGAACATCTGGTCCATCGCCAGCCAGGCGAAGTTGACCGACATGATCTCGACGATGGGGCGCACGCCGAGGAAGGAGGCGCCGACCGCCAGGCCGGTGAAGCCGCCTTCCGAGATCGGGGTGTCCATCACCCGCAGCGGGCCGTATTTTTCGTACAGGCCCTTGGTGGCCTTGTAGGTGCCGCCGGCCACGCCGATGTCTTCGCCCATGCAGATGACCAGGGGGTCACGCGCCATTTCTTCGTCGTGGGCGCGCTGAATCGCTTCCCAGTACATGATGTTTGCCATGCTGTGTTCCTTAAGTTTCAGCGTCGCAAAGCGACGGCGTCGTCCCCCTCGCCCGCGAGCGGGAGAGGGACGGGGAGAGGGAGAGGGTCGTGGCCATGACCATCAAGCGGCTTTGCCCGTGATCCACGGGAGCTGGGTGTCGCGGTCGGCGAGAACGTATTTTTCGAGGTCCTCGACGCGCGGTTCGGGCGACTCTTCGGAGAACTTGACGACTTCATTTTCGATGTAGGCGTCGGTTTCCTTTTCCAGCGCTTCGAATTCGGCCATGGTCAGTGCGCCCGCCGTAATCAGACGGTCACGCAGCATGAGGATGGGGTCGCGCTGCTTCCACACTTCTTCTTCCTCGCGCGAGCGGTAGCTGCGCGCGTCGGACATCGAGTGGCCGCGATAGCGGTAGGTCATCAGTTCGAGGAAGTAGGGACCGTTGCCCGCGCGTACGTAGTCGACCGCTTTGCGTGCGGCTTCGTACACGATGTCGATGTCCTGGCCGTCGCATTCGGCTGCCGGGATGTTGTAGCCGGCAACGCGCTTGTGCTGGTGCACCACGGCGGTGGAACGCTCGATCGAGGTGCCGATGCCGTACAGGTTGTTTTCGCACACGAACAGCACCGGCAGCTTCCACAGCGCCGCCATGTTCATGGTTTCGTGGAACACGCCCTGGTTGTTGGCGGCGTCGCCGAGAAAGCAGATGGCGATCTCGTCGCCGCCCTTCAGCTGGATCGCCTTGGCGATGCCGGCCGCCAGCGGGAAGGGGCCGCCGACCAGAGCGTAGCCGCCCATGAAGCGGTGCGCGGCGTCGAAGATGTGCATCGAGCCGCCGCGGCCCTTGCTCGACCCGGTTTCCTTGCCGTACAACTCGGCCATCACTTCCTTCGGGTCGGAGCCGCACTTGATCGCATGGACGTGGTCGCGGTAGCCGGTGATCACGTAATCGTGGCCGGGGCGCGCCGCTTCCATCACGCCGTTGCAGCAGGCTTCCTGGCCGGGATAGAGGTGGAGGAAGCCGCCGATCTTGCGTTCGATATAGGCCTGATAGCAGCGCTCTTCAAAACGGCGGTGCAACACCATTTCGCGCAGCACGCGTTTCTTGTCTTCAATCTTCATTCGGTTACCCTTGTTGGATAGGCTCGGAAACAGCGCCGGAAAAATTCAAACGCGCAATTATCCGGCAAACCCTGCCAACCATCAAGAAAACGCCACCCCCAAGGAACCCCGATGCTGCCTAAACTCACTGAAAACAAACAGGAAATCACCGCAAAAATGCTGGAAAGCGCGAGCCATGCCCTGTTGCTTCTGCCGGTGTCGAAGACGCTCCCCGATGTGCCGGGCAGCGCCGCGCTCAAGGCCGTGATGAAACGGCGCGACCTCAAAATGGACGCGTTGATCAAGTCGCCGGTGGCGGTGCAGATGCCGGGCGGCACGCTTGCCGTCTACGCGATGCTCAAGGCCGACGCCAGTACCTTCGAGACCCACGAACAGGTGCGCAAGGCGATGGCGCTGTTGCTGGCCGAGCACCCCAGGGCGCTGACGCTGGCCGTGTTCGGCGAGGATGCGTTCAAGGCGCGCGCGGCGGAAGCCGCGGCGTATACCGCGCTGGTCAACGCCGTGCCGCTGCCGTCGCGCAAATCCAAGGCCGATCCCGTGCTGAAAACCGTGCAGCTGTTCGGCCACCAGTCGACCGACGGCTTCGCCCGCGTGCAGGCGCTGGCCGAGGGCAACGTCCTCACTCGCAGCCTCACCGTGCAGGGGCCGGACGAACTCACTCCCGGCGTCTACCGCAAGCGCATCAAGGCGCTGGCCAAACAATACGGCTGGACGGTCGAGGAATACGGCTTCGACAAGCTGAAGAAAATGGGCGCGGGTGCGTTCTGCGCGGTGGCTCAGGGCTCGCCAGCGAAGGACGCGGCGATCGTGCGGATCAGTTATAAGGGGGCCAAAGCCAAATCAAAGAAAGTGGCGTTCGTGGGCAAGGGCATCTGCTTCGATACCGGCGGCCATAATTTGAAACCCGCCAAGTACATGCAGGGGATGCACGAGGACATGAACGGTTCGGCGGTGGTGCTGGGCATCCTCGCGGCCGCGTCGAAGATGAAGCTGCCGGTCGCGCTGGAAGGCTGGGTCGCGCTGGCCGAGAACCACATCAGCCCGCAGGCCTACCGGCAGAACGAAGTGGTCACGGCGCTCAACGGCACCACCATCGAGGTTGTCCACACCGACGCCGAGGGTCGCATGGTGCTGGCCGACACGCTGACGCTGGCGGCGAAGGCCAAGCCCGACCTCATCGCCGACTTCGCCACGCTGACCGGCTCGATGCACTATGCGCTGGGCAGCCGCATGTCCGGCGTGTTCGCCACCTCCAGTGCGCTGGCGCACCAGGCCTCGCGTGCCGCCACCGCCAGCGGCGAGCGCATCGTCGTCTTTCCCTACCCCGAGGACTACGACGGCAGCCTCGATTCCACGGTCGCCGACGTCAAGCAGTGCAGCATGGAAGGCGAGGCCGACCACATCCTCGCCACCCGCTTCCTGTCGCGCTTCGTCGGCGACACGCCGTGGCTGCACATGGACCTGTCGGGCCACAGCTGCAAGGGCGGGCTGGGTGCGGTGATGAGCGACGCCAACGGCTTCGGCGTCGCGTGGGGTATTGCGTTGCTGGACGGCATCAAGGCATAAAGCGCCCATCCATGGCGGTGACGCCGAATCCCGATGGCGCCGCCATTGAACCTGTCTACGTCGACGATACCCTGCTGGTGCTCGACAAGCCCGGCGGCCTGCTGGCGGTGCCGGGGCGCGGCGCCGACAAGCAGGATTGCCTGAGCGCGCGGGTGCAGGCCCGCTATCCCGACGCCCTGATCGTGCACCGGCTGGACATGGCCACCTCCGGGCTGATGGCGATGGCGCGCGGCCCTGCGGCACAGCGCGAACTGAGCAAGGCCTTCGCCGCGCGCGAGGTGAAGAAGCGCTACATCGCAGTCGTGGCTGGCCGGCTTGAAGCGCCGCCGCGGGACTGGGGCGTCATCGATCTGCCCATCATCGTCGACTGGCCCAACCGGCCCCTGCGGATCGTCGATCATCGGCTGGGCAAGCCAAGCCTTACCCGCTGGCGGGTGCTGGGGCATGAGGAAACCTGCACCCGGGTCGAGCTCGAACCCGTCACCGGTCGCTCGCATCAGTTGCGCGTCCATCTGCGCGAACTCGGGCATCCGATCCTGGGCGACGCCCTCTACGCGCCGCTGGAGGTGCAGGCCATGGCCGGGCGCCTGCTGCTGCATGCCTGCGCGCTGAGCTTCGTGCATCCGCTGACAGGGACGGCCCTGGCGTTCGAGTCCGCGGCGCCGTTTTGATCCGGGCCGTGGCTCAATCGCGAATGGGGTCGGCTAGCGTGCCGACAGGTAGCGGGGGAAGGCGTGCTTGTCGATCAGGATTTCGATGAGGTTGATGGCGCCGGTCAAATCGGCGTCGGCGAACAGGGTATCGAGCCCGGCCTCGGTTTCGATGCGGTAATGGTTGACCCCGAACGACTGTGCGAGCAGGCGGAAATCCGGATTGGTGAAGTCGCAGTCGATGTAGCGTTCGCCGTATAGCTGGAACTGGTTCTTGCGGATCAGGCTCAGCGTGGCGTTGTTGATCACCACCACATTGAGCGGGATGCCGTAGTTCACCGCCGTCATCATTTCCATGCAGCACATCTGGAAGCCGCCGTCGCCGAGGATGGCGAAGGTCGGGCTGTCTTTCGCGAAACAGCGCGCGCCGATCGCCGCCGGAATCGCGTGGCCGAGCGAGGAAATCCCGGAATTCGGAAAGTAGTGGTTGCGGTCGGATACGTCGAAGTAGCTTTGCGCGAATACGATGTTGTCGTCGAACACCAGCGCGTTGCGCGGGAAGCGCTTGGCGAGGCCGCTGAAAAAAGCCCGCATCAGGCGAAAGGATTCCGCTTGTTCCGCGGCGGCGTCGCTCGCCGGTTGAGAGGGCGCGGCCTGGTGGTCATCGAGCAGCTCGCGGGACTTGGCGGGCATGCCATCGGCTTCCAGCACATCGAACACGTCTTCGAGCGTCGCGCGGATATCGCCGCAAATGGCCGCGTCGGGCTGGAACACGCGGCCTATCTGCGCGGCATCGCGGTCGACCTGGGCGATTTTCTTGTTGGCCAGCAGCCGGGCATCCCACAGGTAGCTGGTGCGTTCGTTGTAGCCCGCGCCAAGGAAAACAAGCAGGTCGGCGTGATCGGCGATGTAGCGATACGCGTCGCCGTTGGAGGTTACGCCGAGACAGCCCAGCGACAAGGGCGAGCCTTCGGCCACCACGCCCTTGGCCTTGAGGCTGGTGGCGACCGGGATGTTGAAGCATTCGGAGAAGCTGGCGACGATTTCGCGCGCGCCCGCCTGGATGCAGCCATGGCCGGCGATGATCACCGGGGTGCGCGAGGCGCGCAGCAACTCGGTGAATTCCGCCGTGGGCGTGGTGTGGCGGATGCCGGCCTTGCAGGGGAAATGAATCCGGTCGAGCACGCTCTCGTTGACGGTTTCCTTCTGCACATTGTATGGAATCGACAGCAGCACCGGCCCCGGTTCGCGCCCGAGCAGCGCCTGCGTGGCCTGGTTCAGCACCTGGCCGAGATAGTCGGTGCGTTCGATGAGCTTGTGGTAGCGGGTGATGCTGGCGAACAGCGCGCCCTGGTCGATGGCGCCGCCTTCGCCCGAACTCTCCTGCAGTCCGCCCTTGCCGAAGATATAGGTTGACGTCTCGCCGGTGATCGCCAGCACCGGCAGCCGCTCGGCGTAGGCGTTGGCGATCCCGGTGATGAGATTGGTCGCCCCCGGTCCCGCCGTGGCGATGCAGGCGGAGGGGCGATGCGACACCCGCGCGAAGCCGCCCGCCATGAACGCTGCGCCCTGCTCGTGCTTGACCAGCACGCTCTTGATCTTCGAGTCATGCAGGCGATCGTAGATCGGCAGCACATGCGCGCCCGGCATGCCGAAGAGGGTGTCGATGCCCAGGCGTGCCAGATATCTGACGATCAGTTCGCTGACGGAAATTTTCATGTGCTTGTCAAAATGCTTTGCGTCCTCGCGGCGACGGAATGTACGGAAGCAACCGGAAGTCCGGGATTTGAGCACAAGAAGCCGCGCGGGAAAACCTTGGATGGTCCGCGGGATTGCGCGCGCGGTCAGGAAAACAGCTGGAGCATGATGCAAAGCGCGGCGCGCTGGGGCCGCTCGACACCGCTGCGCCCGACCGGTTGCGGGGGCGCAGCGGCGCCGCGGCTCAGGCGTGCCTCAGATGCCGCTCGATTTCGGTGAAGGTGCTGGCCACTTCGTTGGCCTCGATATTGACGCCCAGTTGCTTGCTCAGCTGCGACAGGGACAGCAGGCCGCGCACCATTTTCTGGCCATTCACGTTTTCGATCACCAGGGCGTGCTGGCGGCCGCGTGCCTTCAGTGTTTCGAGGACGTTGCCGACGCTGGCGCGCGACAGATCCTCGAAATCGACCGCTTCCAGCCGGTCCACCGGGGTCATGATGTCGGCCACCAGCACTTCGGCACGGAGGATGCCGCGGCTTTGTACCACCTGCATGGGTTTCTCGCCGTGAATGTCGGTGCTGGTGACCAGGCCGGCGACCCGGTCCCCGCTATCCATCACGAACAGCAGGCGCACCTTGCGGCGGAGCATGCGCTCCTCCGCCTGTTTGATGGTGTCGCCTGGAGTGGCGATGAAGGCGGACAGGCGGCGGAAGTCGGTCATCACGTCGAGTGCCGGATTATCCAGCTTTACTCGATCAGGCAATATGCAAACGGGACGCAGCAGACCGGCGTCCTTGTCGAGATTGCGGGTGGAAAGTGGGGTATAGGTCAGGGTCATGGCGGGTCTCCTTGTCATTGTTCCTGAATGCCATCCGCACGTATTCCTGGCGGATGGATGGGAAAGTTCAATCGTGTTCCTGGCAAGCCTGTCTGTCCATTCAAGTTTTTTTTACGGGGCATAAAATTGTTCTTGCCCGATTGCAGTGGACGCGGGCCTGGATGGTTGATCACCCGGTTTGCTGCAGCAGTTTCTGGAAGGCGGCCTCGAACAGTTTGACGCCGTCGTCCTGCAGGGTGTCGCCGACCGCGTCCATGTCGATTCCCAGCCGGGCCAGTTCGGCCAGTTGCGCTTCGGCCTCGGCGACGCCGTCCTCAAGCCGCGGCGCCGGCTGGCCGTGATCGCGCAGCGCGGCGAGCGTCTTGTCGGGAAGGGTGTTGATGGTTTCCGCGCCGATCAGCGGCTCGACGTACAGAAGGTCGTGATAATCCGGGTTCTTGACCCCGCTGCTCGCCCACAGCAGATATTGCGGCGCCGCGCCCCGCCGCGTCAGTTCGGCGAAGGCCTCGCCGCGAAAGACGCGCAGATAGCGTTGGTAAGCCAGCCTGGCCATTGCCACCGCGGCTTTGCCGCGCAACGAAAGTGCTTCCTGCGTGCCGATGGCAGTGAGCTGCGTGTCGACCAGGGTGTCGACGCGCGACAGGAACAGGCTCGCCACCGCCTTGTTCCGGCGCACGTCGGCCCCGGCATGGGCGCGTGCGGTGAGCCCGCGGATATAGGCGTCGAACGCCGCCTGCGTCTGCGCGACCGAAAACAGCAGGGTCACGTTGACGTTGATGCCGAGCGTGGTCAGCGCCTCGAACGCGCTGAGCCCTTCGGGCGTTCCCGGAACCTTGATCAGCAGGTTGCGGCGATCCACAGCGGCGGCCAGGCGTTGCGCTTCCTTCACCGTGCGCACGGCGTCGTAGGCCCAGCGCGGCGCGACTTCCAGGCTGACATAGCCGTCGTTGCCGCCGCTGGCTTCATAGGTCGGCAGCAGCAGATCGCAGGCGGCCTGGATGTCGGGGATCACCATGGCCTCGTAGCGCCGCTCGGCATCCGGCTCGCTGGCCTTGAGCCGAGCCAGGTCGTCGGCGTAATAAGGGCTGGCGGCCAGCGCGTTCTGGAAGATCGACGGATTCGAGGTCACGCCCGATATGCCGTCCTCGGCGATCAGGCGGGCCAGCGTGCCGTCGCGGATCAGGCTGCGCGACAGGTTGTCCAGCCACAGGCTTTGGCCGAGAGTGGTGACGTGCTGGGTGATGTTCATAATCCTAGAAACCGCAGTTGGACGCGCCCGATGGTGCGTCTGATCGTGTGACTGCCGCGAAGCAACGACGCCGCAGGCCGGGGCCTGCAAGGAGGCGCGACAAAGGCAGGCGCGCGGGCAGGCGTGCCAGCGGGTGCGTAGCGGACTCACCCAAAAGGTGAAGGCGAGCCAATCCGGGAAATCCAGTGTTCATGCAATTCTCGCAAGGGTATTGAGCGGTCAACTGCGGTTTTTAGGATGATACGTCCTCGTCGTGGGGGCCAACCCAGAAATACGGATTATGGGCAATTTCCCAAAGGTGGCCATCCGGGTCCCTGAAATATCCGGCGTAGCCACCCCAGGCGGTTTTTTGCGCGGCCCTGGCGAGCGTCGCACCGGCATCAAGCGCCTGCCGCATGACATTTTCCACTTCCGCTTCGGAAGCCACATTGTGGGAAAGCGTGAATCCTTCGAATCCCGATCCTTCGGATGAAACTGTGGCGTCTTCGGCCAGGGCGTGGCGGTCGTACAGCCCCAGCCAGCTTCCATTGAGGGTGAAGAAGGCCACTTCAGGCGGCGATTCCATGCGGGGAAAGCCCAATTCAGCCTCGTAGAATTGGATGGATGCCGTGAGGTTGCGAACGCCGAGGGTGATCATGCTGATGCGTGGTTTCATAATGTGCTCCCGTTCTTGGTGCCTGGTTTCAGTCTAGCCGCCAAGGATAGAACTGCTTCATGACGGCAAGTTCACCGGGCAGCGGTGGCCGGGGCCAGAAGCCATGCCTGTGCTAGACTTCGGCGCATTCTTTCGGCTCTTTTTCCACTCATTTCCATGTCTGGCAGCACACTCGGCAAACTCTTCTGTGTCACCGTTTTCGGCGAATCGCACGGCCCCGCCATCGGCTGCGTGGTCGACGGCTGCCCGCCCGGGATGGCGCTGGCCGAGGCCGACATCCAGCATGATCTGGACCGCCGCAAGCCGGGCACCTCACGTCATGTCACCCAGCGCCGCGAATCCGACACCGCCGAAATCCTCTCCGGACTGTACGAGGGCAAGACCACCGGCACGCCGATCGCGCTGCTGATCCGCAACGAGGACCAGCGCAGCAAGGACTATGGCAACATCGGCGAGACCTTCCGCCCCGGCCACGCCGACTACACCTACACGCAGAAATACGGTTTCCGCGATCCGCGCGGCGGCGGGCGCTCCTCGGCGCGGCTGACCGCGCCCATCGTCGGCGCCGGCGCCATCGCGAAGAAGTGGCTGAAGGAAAAATACGGCATCGTCATTCGTGGCTACATGAGCGCGCTGGGGCCGATCGACATCCCCTTCGAATCGTGGGGCGAGATCGACAACAACGCCTTCTTCTCGCCCAGTGCCGCCATCGTTCCCGATCTCGAGGAATACATGGACGCGCTGCGCAAATCCGGCGATTCGGTCGGCGCCCGGATCAGCGTTGTTGCCGAGAGCGTCCCGCCCGGCTGGGGCGAGCCGCTGTACGACAAGCTCGACGCCGACCTCGCCCACGCGCTGATGGGGCTGAACGCCGTCAAGGGCGTGGAAATCGGCGACGGCATGGACGCCGCGCGGCAGAAGGGCACCGAGCACCGCGACGAGATCACGCCGGAGGGATTCCTCTCCAACCACGCTGGCGGCGTCCTGGGCGGCATCTCGTCCGGCCAGGCCATCGTCGCGCACATTGCGATCAAACCCACCTCGTCGATGCGCCTGCCCGGCCGCTCGATCGACCTCAACGGCCAGCCGGTCGAGGTCGTTACCCACGGCCGCCACGATCCCTGCGTCGGCATCCGTGCCACCCCGATTGCCGAGGCGCTGATGGCCATCGTGCTGATGGACCATGCGCTGCGCCACCGCGCGCAGTGCGGCGACGTCGCCAGCGGCACGCCGACGGTGCCGGGCCAAGCCGTCTAGACATCCCATGCCGCGCCGTAACAGCCTGCTGGCCCGGTTATGCTTGCTGGCGCTGTTGCTGTGCGGCGGAGTCTGTCGTCCCGCCATCGCGTCGATGGCCTTCATCGACAGCCAGATCGCCGCGCATCCGGGCGAAACCGGCATCTATGTGCTGGACACCGGCGAACAAGCCCTGCTGGCGCGCGCCTGGCTGGCGGACCATGCGCGGCATGCGATCGAGGTGCAGTATTTCATCTGGAGCAGCGACAACATCGGCATCCTCGCCAGCGAAGCGCTGCTGCGCGCGGCCGAACGTGGGGTGAAGGTGCGCGTCATCGTCGACGATCTGATGATCGACGCCCCCGACAAGTCGCTGCTGGCGCTGGCCAGGCATCCCGGCGTCGAGATCCGCATCTACAATCCCAAACACCAGGTCGGGACGCCGCTCCACAGGCGCGCGCTCAACGTGCTGACCGATTTCCGTGGCGTCAACCAGCGCATGCACGACAAGACCTTCATCGTCGACGGCAAGGTGGCGATTACCGGCGGCCGCAACATGGCCGACGAGTATTTCGACTACGACAGCGAATACACCTTCCGCGACCGCGATGCGCTGGTGGTGGGCGATGCGGCGCAGGCGATGCGGGCGAATTTCGATGCCTTCTGGGCCAGCAAACTCTCCGTGCCGGTGGAATCGCTCTACGACGGATGGGGGCTGATGAAGAAAAACGTCAAGGTCGACGACGCCGAGGCGCAGCAGGTCTACCGCGAACTGCACGCTTACGCCCGCAAGCCGGAAAACTTCGCGCCGGACGTGCGCGCCGCGATCGACGACGCCCCCGCCGCATTCGAGCGCCTGGCGCGCGAGATGGCCTGGGGCCGGGTCGAGTTCATCCACGATGCCCCTGGCAAGAACGGCAAACGCTGGAGCCTGGGCGGCGGCGGGAAAAGCTCGGCGGCGCTGGCGAAGCTGGTGGCTGGCGCGCGCGAATCCATCGTGATCCAGTCGCCCTACCTAGTGATGTCCGACAACGCCAAGGCCCTGTTCAGAAAGGCGGTCGCGCGCGGGGTCAAGGTGCGCATCCTCACCAACTCGCTCGCCTCCACCGACAACATGCAGGCTTTCTCCGGCTACCGAAGCCAGCGCAAACAACTGCTCAAAATGGGCCTCGACATCCGCGAATACAAGCCCGACCCGGCGAACCGCGCCATGCTGATGTCGCGCGCCAACCCGCCGGCCACGCCGCCAGTATTCGCGCTGCACGCAAAGAGCATGGTGGTGGACGGCAGGATCGCCTACATCGGCACCTTCAATTTCGACCCGCGCTCGGAAAACCTCAATACCGAAGTCGGCGTGATCGTTCACCACGCCGGGCTGGCGCAGCAACTGCAGGCGACGATGGAGGCCGACATGCGCCCGGAAAACAGCTGGAGCGCAGCCGACTCGCCCGATCGGTACGTGCCGATGACCAAGCGCGGGCAGGTGCGGCTATGGCAGCTGCTGCCGCTGAAGCCCTTGCTCTAGTCACGGCGTCTTCATGGCGGCCGCCCAGTCGCATTACTGG